>JBAQUE010000347.1:0-2007 GCA_049297315.1 Rugosibacter sp. | reverse complement strand
AGTAGCAATTATTGATCCGGCGCCATTATTGATCCGGCGGCAAAGGATAAACCGGATAAACCGTTCCCCCTGTCACAGGACTTCGACAGGCCCAGACCAGCGGCCTGACTGGCATCAATTGGCGACTACTTTGAAAACCACCCGGCGGTTCTTCGGATCGAGCGGATCAAGTCCCGTTGCTGGCTTGCTGACGCCCTTGCCAAGGGGGATCAGGCGTTTTGCGCCAAGGCGGCCCTTCTGCGCAATGTAGTTGACGACTGAGTCAGCCCGGCTGCGCGATAATTCCAGGTTTTTTTCCGCTTTGCCCGATGCGTCTGAGTAGCCTTCCACCAGAACGCAGCGCTCCGGGGCAAAGGCGAGAATGCTGGCGATACTGTCCAGCATGGATTCTGCGGCTGGCGACAACTTGGCGCTGCCGACATCGAACTGGACTGGGATATCGACAGAGCTGGTTTTTATGTTGGCCGGGAGGTTTGCGCAATTCAGCATGGCGGCCGCAGGTTTGGTTTCGACCTGCTTGATGGGTTGCCGGTCCAGGCGTTCATTGATGCCCTGCAGCGTGGCCTGCATCTGTTTCATCGCCGCACCCATTTCGGTCATGGGCTTGTTGTCTGATTGTGGCTGCGCAGGCGCATGCATGCCATTTGCGTTAGCGCGGAATACGGACTTAAGGTCAGCCATCATCAGCAGCATGGCGAGCATGAGCAAAATTCCTGTCATGATGGTGGTGCGTTTCTGGCTGGCTGAGGCCCGCGCCAAATGGCTGCGTAACTGGTGAACTTCACTCTTGAGCGTAGTCCCGTCGCTGCTCATCCTGTCAATCGCCTGTCCAATGCGCTCTTCAAGACGCAATGCTTGTGCATTTCCGGCGGGTAGTGGTGACGCCTCGACTTTCGCCGTAGGCGCCGCAGCAATGAGGTCTTGTTCGGAAGGGATGGGAGGCATGGGCAGGCTCAGTTGTCAGGATGGCGATGGAGCACTAGGCCATTTTGACTGCCACTTCGAAAACCTCCAGGGGCTCGGCGAAACCCTTGAATGGCATTTTTCCTACGGACTGGAAGTTGATGCTTGATGCACCATTGCGCGCAACAAGCTCAGACACCAGAATTTGCCCTCCATCGGCTTTGCCGCACAAGCGCGCAGCAAAGTTTGTTACGCCGCCAATGGCGCCATAATCGCGGCGCCCTTCAAAACCGATTGCTCCGATGGTCGCAATGCCTTGGGCGATGCCGATGCCCATCGTCAGCGTGTAGCCGCGTTGCATCCAACGTTTTTGCAAGCTGACCATGCTTGCCTGCATCTCGATGGTCATCAAAACCGCGTCCAGGTAAGGATGTTCAATTTCAACCGGATCATTGAAAAAAATCATCATGCCATCGCCCGTAAAGCGCTCCAGGGTGCCACCGTGCGCATTGATAAGTTCACCCATTGCGGCGTGAAACTCGCTCAGCACACGCATCACTTCTTCGGCCGTATGCTGTTCGGTAAACTCGGTATAACCCCGCAGGTCGAGAAACACAACAACGATTTCCCGCCGTCGAGTTCTCAGGAAGTTTTCGTCTTCGCCAGAAAGCAGCAAATCGGCCACCGCAGGGGAGAAGAACCGGCGTAGCCTATCCAGGCGCTCCCGCTCGGCAATGCCATCTTCCACGCGCTGGCTCAACGTACGATTCCATGCTTCCAGTTCATCTCTTTGCTTGCACAAGGCGAGATGGCTTTTTACGCGGGCGAGTACTATCGGCGGACTGACAGGTTTGGTAATGTAACCAACAGCGCCGACATCGAATCCCTGTTGTTCATTTGATGTGTCGGTGAGCGCGGTCACGAAAATTACCGGAATGCCTCGGGTAGCAGGATCAGCCTTGAGGTGTCGGCACACTTCATAGCCGTCCATGTCCGGCATCATGATGTCGAGAAGAATCAAGTCGGGGGGGGTGGTGGCCGCTATCTTGAGGGCGCGCGCGCCATTGTTTGCCAATTTGACGATGTAATCGCCCTCTAATACAT
>JBAQUE010000346.1:0-1623 GCA_049297315.1 Rugosibacter sp. | reverse complement strand
GGTAGCACACGCGCCCGTCCCGGCCCCTTGCGTGACCGCCTGCGTAAAGTATTAGGTGAAGAGGTGGCGCTGGTGTGGAGCACGCCGATGCCAGCCAAAGAAGCGCTGGACATTACTACCCTACGCGCCAACGAAGCCGCGCCATCTGTTGACGAATCGATCGCACAAGTAGTTTCCGGCAAGGTGAAGCGCCGCAAGTGAACAACCGCCTGCACTACCCGCGCATCATTGCCCACCGCGGCGGTGGTGCACTGGCGCCGGAAAACACGCTGGCCGGGATGCGCATCGCGCAGCGCATGGGTTGCCGGGGGGTGGAATTCGATGTTGCGTTGACCGCCGATGGCGTACCCATCCTGATGCATGACGCAACCCTGGAGCGCACGACGAATGGCACGGGTTTTGTCGCCGCCAAAACGGCGGCGGAGGTTGCCTGCCTCGACGCAGGCGGCAAACATCATCGCGCATTCGCCGTCGAACCAGCGCCGACTTTTCAGGCCGCTTTGCAAACTTGTACTGAGCTCGGCTTATGGATGAATATAGAGATCAAACCGACGCCGGGTACCGAGGTGGAAACTGGCCGCGTTGTTGCCAGCGTTGCTGCCGCGCATGCAGCAGCCCATCCTGCGGCCGCCATCGTGTTGTCGTCATTTTCAGTGCTGGCTGTGCAGCAGGCGATGCAGGTTGCGCCGGCCATCCCGCGTGCGCTGCTCACGGAAAGCATTCCTGCCGACTGGCGTGAACAACTGGCCGCCGCCGGTGCATCGGCTTTGCATACTGCGGCGCAAGGTATTTCCGCAGCCCGGATCGCGCCGCTTTGTAACAGTGGCGCCCTGCTTGCCTGTTACACGGTGAACGATCGCGCCACGGCCGACGCCCTGTTTGCCGCAGGCGTCAGCGCAATTTTCACTGACCGAATTGATTTCTGGACGCCGCAAGAAATGTAAAACGCGGCCATATCCACTTACATTTTCCCTGTCGACTGTGGGCGAGTGGCCGCATTAATCTGCGCATGGGATATCCCATGCGCATCAACCTCACATACAAGGAGCTGAACATGAAACATGCATCCACCTTCGCCATCGCTGCACTTGCCGCCCTCGGCGTCCTTTCCCTGCCGGTCATGGCGCAAACCAATACGCCGCATATCGACCAGCGGCAAATCAACCAGCAGCACCGCATCGACCAGGGCACGCAGTCCGGGTCGCTGACCAACAGGGAAGCCAATCATCTTGAAAAGTCGCAAGAACGTATCCAGGGCATGGAAGACAAGGCGAAAGGCGATGGCAGCGTGACGTCGCAGGAACGCAAGCGCTTGCAACAAGCGGAAAACGTGCAAAGCCGGCACACTTATCGCCAGAAGCATGACCGCCAGCATGATTTCAATCACGATGGCATGAATGACCGTGCGCAACGCCGGTTAAATCGCCGTTGAAGCTGTAAAAAAACCCGATTTCACTCACGCGTCCAGCGGCGCAAAACATGGCGCGGATTGTGCCGCGCCATGTTCATTTTGTCCGGGGAAATCACCCTCGCACCGCCTCGCCAGCGCCGACTTTTCACCGGGGCCGCCTGTGGGGCCTCCCGTGAGGAGGTTTCCCCGCCATCAAGCTGTCGGCCTCGTTC
>JBAQUE010000345.1:0-1715 GCA_049297315.1 Rugosibacter sp. | reverse complement strand
TGTAGGAGCCCGATTCATCGGGCGATAGGCGGGTGGCAAGAGCGACGGCGGTGTGGGAGGCGGATTGACGGGGGGAGAATAAAAATTACAACCACTGCGCGTTCCAATAGGGATAGTCGCCAATTTTTTGGCACAGCCCGGCGCGCAGGGGGTTGGCGACGATGTAGCGGGCGGTGCCGGCGAGGTCTTCTGCGTGCCGCAGGGCATGGTCATGGAAGCCGCGTTGCCAGATGCGCTGGCCGAGCAGCAGGGATACCCTGGCTTTGTAACGCCGCACGGTGTCGGATAGCGTGGCGGTTTGCCCCAGTTGCAGCAGCCAGTGGATGTGATCCGGCATGACGACGAAGGCCAGCGTCGTGGCATGGGGAATAAGGGCCGGGTGATAGAAAGCCTTTGCCGCCACCGCGGCCGTGTTATGCCAGGTGAATATCGGGGCGCGCGCTTGGGTAACGCAGGTGACGTGATAGACCTGATGCGCCAGCGATATCCGCCCGGTACGGAGTTGCCTGCCTTGGGGAGGGGCGCGCTGTTCCATGGGTATCCGTGCGTGAAATCTGTTGGTTCATGTTAAGGCAAAACGCGGGGATTTGGTGCGGGGGTGTGTAGGAGCCCGATTCATCGGGCGATAAGCGGGCGGCAAGAGCGGCGGTGGTTGTTTCAACCTCCGTATCGCGCGATGAATCGCGCTCCTACAAGGGGGACGACGTGTAGGAGCCCGATTCATCGGGCGATAAGCGGGTGGCAAGAGGGGCGGTGGTTGTTTCGGCCTCCGTATCGCGCGATGAATCGCGCTCCTACAAGGGGGGGTGGATGTCCAGCACCAGGCCTTCGTTGGGCAGGGGGTGGGTGTGGGTTTTTTGCCAGTTTTTATCGTAGAGGGCGATCTGGCCGGTGGTGTAGTCGCGCTGGCTGCGTTCGGCGAGTTGGGAGATGCCTACAGCCCAGCCTTGCGCGAGGCGGGCGATGCCGCGGGGGAAGCCGCTGGTGGGGATGCGGCGACCGTCGGCGGTGGCGATGCTGCCTTCGGCGGATGAGCAGGTGTGCCAGGCGCCGCGGATGCGCCAGAGGTTGTGGGCTTGTTGGCCGAGCGGTTGGCGATGCACGAGGGTGCGGCTGGGAATGTCGAATTGGAGGATGTCGCTGGGGCCGCGGTTGTGGGCGAGCAGCCAGAGGTTGCGGCCTTGCAGGTAGAGGGAGTTGAAGTGGTTGCGGTCGCGCGGTTCGGCCTGCGGTTCGCCTAGCGGGTACCACTGCAGCCATTCGCCGCTGGGGGTGCGGATGGCGAGCATGTTGTCGTAGGAGCAGGTGACATAGAGGTGGCGGCGATGCCATTTGATTTCGTGGATGTCGCGCAGGGCGAAGGGGGCTTGCCAGGTGCCGATGTGTTCGAGACGCCGGTTGAAGATGAGGATTTCGCCGCGTTCGGCGGCGACGGGAACGGTGGATGAGACCATGCGGCCCCGGGCGGCGACGAGGTAATGGCGCAGGGTGGCGGTGATGCCGTAATAGAGGCCCGCACCTTGATGGACGGGCCGGAATTCGCCGGTTTGCGCATCAAACAGGAGTAGCGAGCGGGAGGTGGTGACGAGGAGTTTCATGGGGCTGGGTGGGGCGATGTGTAGGAGCCCGATTTATCGGGCGATAAGCGGGTGGCAAGAGGGATGGTGGTTGTTTTGGCCTGCGCATCGCGCGATGAATCGCGCTCCTACAAGGGG
>JBAQUE010000344.1:0-3172 GCA_049297315.1 Rugosibacter sp. | reverse complement strand
TGGTGAAAGACGCCGAAGCCCACGCCGAGGAAGACAAGAAGGCGCACGAAATGGTCGATGCCCGCAACCAGTGCGACGCCATGGTGCATTCGGTCAAGAAATCGCTCGCCGAGCATGGTGACAAAATCAGTACGGAAGAAAAAGCCGCCATCGAAGCCGCCATTGCCGAAGCCGAAACCGCGATGCAAGGCGCCGACAAGGACGCCATCGAAGCCAAGACCAAGGCCCTGACCGAAGCGTCGATGAAACTCGGCGAGAAAATCTATGCCGAATCCCAGGCTGCCGGTGCCGCAGGCGGCGCGGATGCAGGCGCAGGTGGCGCAGGCCAGGCCAAGGCCGACGAAGGCGACGTGGTCGATGCCGAGTTCACCGAAGTAAAGGACAAGAAGTAAGTCAAGGCATGAGAAGAGGGAAGGGAGAAGGGTGTGAAGCGTGGGCATCGGACGCTGAAAGCCTGGCAACAGGCGATTGCGCTGGTGGAACATATTTACGCGACGACTTCCACCTTCCCTGTGCATGAACAGTTTGGCCTGACCAGCCAGATGCGGCGGGCGGCGGTATCCGCGCCCGCCAATATCGCTGAAGGTTTCGCGCGCAACGGCAGCAAGGAATTACTGCATTTTTTAGGTATTGCCAGTGGGTCGCTTGCCGAACTCGACACCTTGATCGAGATCGGCAAGCGGCTGCATTACATTGATCACCCGGAGGAACTACAAGGAAAAGTTGATGAAGTGTCCGGACTGGTCATGGGTCTTGCCGCATCAATCCGCCGCAAACTCTGACCCTCCTCCCTTCTCCCTTCTCCCTTCACAGCATTCATGAGCAAACGCGACTTCTACGACATCCTTGGCGTCAACCGCGACGCATCCGATGAAGACATCAAAAAGGCCTACCGCAAGCTGGCCATGAAACACCATCCGGACCGCAATCCGGATAACCCCAAATCCGAAGAGCAATTCAAGGAAGCCAAGGAAGCCTACGAGATTCTCTCCGACGAGCAAAAGCGCGCCGCCTATGACCAGTACGGCCACGCCGGCGTCGACCCGCAAGCCCGTGGCGGTGGCGGCCAGGGCGGATTTGGCGATGCGTTCTCCGATATTTTTGGCGATATTTTCGGCGGTGGCGGTGGCGGCGGCCGTTCCGGCGTCTATCGCGGCTCCGACCTGCGCTACAACCTGGAAATTTCCCTCGAAGACGCCGCACATGGCATCGAAACCCGCATCCGCATCCCGGCCATGGCCGAATGCGAAACCTGCGGCGGCAGCGGCGCCAAGAAAGGCACCCAGGCCAAGACCTGCCCTACCTGTGCAGGCCACGGCCAGGTGCGCATGCAGCAGGGCTTTTTCTCGGTGCAGCAAACCTGCCCCAAGTGCCACGGCACCGGCCGCTACATCCCTGATCCCTGCAACACCTGCCATGGCGCCGGGCGCGTCAAGCAACACAAAACGCTTTCCGTCAAAATTCCCGCCGGGGTTGACGAAGGCGACCGCATCCGGCTTTCCGGCGAAGGCGAAGCCGGCGTCAATGGCGGCCCGGCGGGCGACCTGTACGTGCAGATTCACCTCAAGCCGCACACCATTTTTCAACGTGAACACGACGACCTGCACTGCGAAATGCCCGTCAGCTTCACCACCGCGACGCTCGGCGGTGAAATCGAAGTGCCCACGCTCGACGGCGCGGCGCACCTGAAAATTCCTGCCGGCAGCCAGACCGGCAAAGCCTTCCGCCTGCGCGGCAAAGGCGTCAAGGGCGTGCGCTCGCGCACCCAGGGCGACGTGATCTGCCATGTGGTGGTGGAAACGCCGATAGACCTTACCGACCGGCAAAAGGAACTGTTGCGCGAATTCGAAGAAATCAGCCAGGGCAATGCCGGCCGCCATAATCCCAAAGCCCAGGGCTGGCTGGATAAGGTGAAGGATTTTTTTAGCGAGTAAGCTGAACAGCGACGGCGCAAAGCTTTGAATCTTTGAACCCGTCTCTGGAAAGTCGCCTTACGCGACGCTGGCCAATGCCGCTATTGCAGAAGCGCCAGCATCGCACTATGATGTGTATAAATTTCACAGGAGATACACATCATGCGAACCAATATCGTCATTGACGACCAGTTGATGGAAGAAACGCTCCGCGTGACCGGACTCAAAACCAAGCGCGAAGCGGTAGAACTTGGCCTGCGCACCCTGTTGCGCATGCGCCAGCAGGAAACGATCCGGCGCTATCGCGGCAAACTCAGTTGGCAAGGCGATCTCGACGCCATGCGGACGGATCGATGATCCTCGTCGATTCCAGCGTCTGGATCGACTATTTTCGAGGAGACCAAACACCCACGACCGGGCTGCTGGATACCTTGCTCGCAAACGAACCGGTACTCATTGGCGACCTCATCCTGACTGAAGTGCTGCAAGGATTTGACAGCGCGCACGACTTCAATCTAGCCAAAAAATTGCTCACCTCGCTGAACATGGTCCAACTGGGTGGCCAGGAAATTGCCATTCAGGCGGCGAAAAACTATCGCATGCTACGCGCGCGTGGCGTGACGGTGCGCAAAACTATCGACACCATCATCGCCACGCGCTGCATTGAAAGCGGCTTCAGCCTGCTCTATAGCAACCGCGATTTCGACCCCTTCGTCGAACATCTTGGCCTTGTTTCCGCGCTGACCAATCAATAGCTTGGCGAGCGTTACCAGCGCGGCGCAAAGCTTGCAGCGGCGACGCCATATGGGGGGGGAATCACGTACTTTTGGTATTTTTGCCGCCCTTATGGATTGAGCGTTCTGATAAATTGGTCGGCAGCGATAATGGGACAGGCAAATCGGCCGGCGAGGCTCAGCAAATCCTGGTCACCGGTGACCAGATATTCCGCCTTGCCCGCGATGGCGAGTTGCAGAAAAGGCAAGTCAAACGGATCCCGGCAGGCAGGTGTTGCAGGCGGCTTGGCGGGCATGCGCACCGTGAGGCAGTAGGGCAGATAATCGGCCAGCAGTTCCTGCTGATCTTCGGCAGCGAGCTTGGATTTCGGGTACGCGAGTACACGCACAAGCTCTGCTGCGGTGACGATTGAAACCAGCGGCTGACAGCGGGCGCCTTGCCATGCATGGCGCAGTGGGGCCAACCTCCCCTGGGCAAACACCAGCGCGGACAACACCAGATTGGTGTCGATCACGACACGCGGT
>JBAQUE010000343.1:0-5164 GCA_049297315.1 Rugosibacter sp. | reverse complement strand
ATCTGCCAGAACTCGGCAAAGGTGAGCGACAGGGTTTTGAACACCACGGCGGAGAGCGGCAGCAAGACAATCAGCGACAGATACACCAGCGTGAAGCCGAGCGTGAGGCCAAAGCCAGGCAAGACGCGAGGGCGTCGGATGAGGTTCAGCATGACGAAATTCCTGAGATGGCATTGCTGTGCAGTCTAGGAATTTTCGCGGCAAAGCAGAAATACGTATTTCTGCTTTGCTTATACGCAGCGATGAAAAGTCGGTGCTGATGAAGCCCCTGCACTACAAGGCGGTCGAGCAAAAAACGCTCTCCTCGCCGTAGCGGATGGCGAGACGGCGGTGCATTGATGATGCACGGTGATTAGGGCAATGAAATACGCGAATTACCCAATGGGGTTATCTACACCGCTACACCTGTTGCATCAAAAAGCCCTTCAAACAGCGCCGTGCTCAGATAGCGCTCGCCGGAATCGGGCAGGATCACGACGATGGTTTTGCCTGCATGTTCCGGCCGGTTGGCCAGGCGCACGGCGGCTGCCGCTGCCGCGCCGCAGGAGATGCCGGAGAGGATGCCTTCTTCTTTGGCCAGGCGGCGGGCATAAAGGATGGCCTCGTCATTGCTGACTTGCTCGACGGCATCGACCAGCGACAGATCAAGCGTATCGGGGATGAAGCCTGCGCCTATGCCCTGGATTTTGTGCGGGCCGGGTTTCAATGCTTCGCCTGCGCGTTTTTGCGTCAGCACCGGGCTGGCCTCGGGTTCGACGGCGACGGTCAAAATCGGCTTGCCCCGGGTGTTTTTGATGTAGCGCGCAATCCCCGTAATCGTGCCGCCCGTGCCGACGCCGGATACCAGGATGTCGATTTTTCCCTCCGTATCGTTCCAGATTTCCGGCCCCGTGGTTTTTTCGTGAATGGCCGGGTTGGCGGGGTTCTTGAATTGTTGCAACAGCACGTAGCGGTCTGGGTTCGAGGCCGCAATTTCTTCGGCTTTGGCAATCGCTCCGCTCATGCCTTTGGCGCCTTCGGTCAGCACCAGTTTCGCGCCGTAGGCGACGAGCAGTTTGCGCCGTTCGATGCTCATGGTCTCCGGCATGGTCAGGGTGAGTGGAATGCCTTTGGCGGCGGCCACGAATGCCAGCGCAATGCCGGTGTTGCCGCTGGTCGGCTCGACGATTTCCTTGCCTGGCCCCAACAGGCCACGCTGTTCGGCATCCGCCACCATTGCCGCGCCAATGCGGCATTTGACCGAATAGGCCGGGTTGCGGCCTTCGATCTTGGCCAGCACCGTGGCTTTGGCGCCACCGGTGATGCGGTTGAGCCGGATCAACGGCGTGTGGCCGATGGATTGGGCATTGTCGGTGTAGAACGTCATGGGAAACTCCTTGTGCGGATGGTCAACGAAATACCGCGCCTGATGGCGCGGTAGGAAAAGTGCCAATGATGTAATGATAGGTGAAAGTGCGCCGGTCAGAACGCATGCCGCAAGCCGACCTGCAAGCCGGAGATTTTGATTTCGTCACCGGCGAACCCTGAGGAATTTTTGCCGAAGTCATAGCCGCCACCAAAGCCATTGGTGGCGGTCTTGTCATCATTCTTCAGGTAGGCATAGTTGGCCTTGAGCAGCGTTCGCTTGGACAGGCTGTGCTCATAACCCAGCGTGTAGAACTTGGCGCCGGTGTTGTCATCCGCGCCTGTGCTCTTGTCCAGGTCGCCGGCATGGTAATACTGCGCGGTGAGCTTGCCGTTGGCCGTCACGTTATATGTGCCGCCAATGCCCCAGACAGTTTGCTTGACATCGTTCAGGCTGCCCTCGGCCTTGGTGCGCGCATACAACGCACGCAACGTGGCGACGCCAAAGTCATACTTGCCGCCCAGGCGGAATTCCTTGAGCTTCTGGTCGGCGCCGAGATAGGTTTTCAGCGCAGTCGAACCAAAAGGAGCTCCCGTGGGACCGCTTGGCACATCATTCTTTTCCCTTGCCTCAGCGTAAGTCAGGCCAACCAGTATTGGGCCGTTGTTGTAGTTCAGGCCAAGGTCATAGGCTGAAGTGTTGAGTTTCGCGCCTGCCGCATCCGTCTTGTTCTCATTCGCCACGTAGCCCGCCGTTGCCTGCAGTCCCGAGAAGGAGGGGGTGATGTAGGCAATGGCATTGCTATAGCGGGTATCAAACAGTGAGGCGCTGGTGACTGATCGGCTTGCATCCGCACCAACGGCCGGTACGCCTTTGCCCGCATTGGCCAGCGCGCCGCCGAGCTTGCCCAGCACGGCCTGGTTGGTGCCGATGCCGTCGTCGCCGGCATTCACATCCAGAGCGGCCGCGAATACCCGGGTCGGTGTGGACAGGTTGCCGAGGATCACCTGGCCGAAATCGCCCGACAAGCCGACAAAGCTGTCGCGGCTGGTGCCGAGCGCCCCGCCGGAATCAAAATTGGCATTCGATTCAAACTGGAACAGCGCGGCCAGGCCATTGCCCAGGTTTTCAGATCCTTTGAAGCCGATGCGCGAGCCGTTGGTCGAGACACGGGTGAAGTTGGGCGTGTTGCCGGAGAGCGCGGCTGAACCGCCACTGACATTGATGATGTCAAAGGTGGCGTCGGCGACGCCATAGATGGTGACATTGGATTGCGCGAAAGCTGCGCCGGAAAGACCGGCTGTGGTGCTCATGATGGCGAGGGCGATGAGTTTTTGTTTCATGATTTCTCCGAGTTAAGAGGGTAGGGCAGTTGATGCCGGTTTTGCGTGAATCGAAAAGTCGGCGCTGGCGCAACGGCGAGGTGGCGCCAGCGGGTGCGTTTAGCGCACGCTGATCTGGTCGAAAGTGCCACCATCGGCAAAATGCGTTTGCTGCGCTTTTTGCCAGCCGCCAAAGACGTCATCAATGGTGATGAGTTTCACCGGCGCGAACTGTTTGGCATATCTGGCGGCGACTTTCTTGTCGGTCGGGCGGTAGTAGTTTTTGCCGGCAATATCCTGCCCTTCGGGCGAATACAGATACTCAAGATAGGCTGTCGCTACTTTGCGCGTGCCGTGCTTGTCGACAAACTTGTCGACGATGCTGACGGGCGGCTCGGCGAGGATGGACAAGGAAGGGGTGACAATTTCAACCTTGTCCGGGCCGAGCTCCTTGACGGCCAGATAGGCTTCGTTCTCCCAGGCCAGCAGCACATCGCCTATGCCGCGTTCGACAAACGTGGTGGTCGAGCCGCGCGCGCCGGAATCCAGCACCTTGACGTTGGCATAGAGTTTCTTGACAAACGCCTGCGCTGTTTTTTCATTGCCGCCGGGTTGTTTGAGCGCATAGGCCCAGGCCGCCAGATAGTTCCAGCGCGCGCCGCCGGAGGTCTTGGGGTTGGGGGTGATCACGCCAATATCGGGCTTGATGAGGTCACCCCAATCTTTAATGCCTTTGGGGTTGCCTTTGCGCACCAGAAAAACAATTGTCGAGGTATAGGGCGAGGCGTTGTGCGGCAGGCGTTTTTGCCAGTCGGCGGGAATCAGTTTCGCCTTGTCATGCAGCGCGTCAACGTCGTAGGCCAGCGCCAGGGTGACGACGTCGGCCTCCAAGCCATCAATCACCGCACGCGCCTGCTTGCCGGAGCCGCCGTGGGATTGCTTGACGCTGACAGTGTCGCCGGTCTTGGCTTGCCATTGTTTGGCGAAAGCGGCGTTGAAGTCCTGGTACAGCTCGCGCGTCGGGTCGTAAGAGACATTGAGCAGGGTGATCTCCGCTGCATGCGCAGCGTTGGCGGTGAGCAGGGATAGACCAAGCAGGCTGACGATTGCGGAACGGACAAAAAACGGGCGACGCATGGTGTTTCCTTTCGTGAATGAATGTTCAGAAAGGAAACTTTATTGGCTGCATTGTAAAAAGCGAACCAAGAAAAACAGCATTGCTTATTCGCCGGATGACAATGCCGACGTAAATAAGAGGCGTCCCCGGTGCCTTGGCTTAATCGTCCGGGGTTAAGGCTGTCCGACCGAATAAGAAAGCTCATGATGCGTCCATTCAGTCCATTCATATGGTTATAGGAAATTGTTCGTTCTCAGGCGGGTGAAGATGGCGTAAGTTTTCCCGCATGTAAAAACGCATTCACGGAGGGCATCTCATGGCGCAGTTTGAAGTCGGAAAACAAATTCACACGCTGATCGTGCCGGGGCTCCACGATAGCGGTGGTGGCCACTGGCAGAGCTGGTGGCAGGCCGTCATACCAGGTACGCAGCGTGTCAGGCAGGATGACTGGCGCACGCCCGATCTCGACGCGTGGTCAGAGCGTCTCCTGCAATCGGTGGCGCGCCAGCCTGAAGCAGTCTGGCTGGTGGCGCACAGTTTCGGTTGCCTTGCCGCCGTGCATGCGGTCTCGCAGTGTGCGCACAACATCGCTGGCGTTTTCCTTGTCGCCGCTGCCGATCCGGATCGCTTTGGCCTGGTTGATAGGCTGCCGCTGCGTGCGCTGCCAGTGCCGACCGCACAGGTGGTCAGCAGTGATGATCCGTGGTTGCTTGAAAGCAAGGCGCTGTGGCTGGCTAAGCGGTGGGGCAGCGAAGTTTTTCCCATCGGCGCTGCCGGGCATGTGAACACCGCTTCCGGCTTTGGCCCGTGGGTCGAGGGGCTGGTGCTGTTCCGTGACTTCGTGCGCCAGACTACCGGTATCGAAGTGACTGAACGTCGCCTTCTGGCTGAATTTCCCATCCTGCGCAGCGTCCATCCGCCGACTGTTCTGGTAGCCCGCTGAACGAAATGGAGAAGAAAGTGGCGCAAGCCGATGGCAGCGTTGACCACGGGAACATGTCCTGACCAAGTAGTTGCGGCAAAGGAATCACGTTGGGCAGGCCGAGCCGAATTGCAACCGGCCGCCTGTTATCAGGCGGGTTTGTGCGATGCCTGCCAGCGCGGGCAGCAGGCTGAGGAGGGTCGTTTTTTTGAGTTGATTTGCAGCGCCCAGTAAATCAGTAAAAGTCGGCATTCCAAGGGGGCTTTCCAGAGACGGATCCACGCCTGCGGGGCGCGCAGGCGATACGGCGGTGTTCAGGCCGATGGCGATGGCGTTGCCATTGTCGCGCGAGGGGAAGGCGATGAGCTGGCCGTCGAAGGCTTCCTTCAGGCGGTCGATGCTGTGGGTGAATTTTTTGCGCCGCGCCAGGAGGTTCACGCACAGCATGCCGTCAGTAG
>JBAQUE010000342.1:0-9110 GCA_049297315.1 Rugosibacter sp. | reverse complement strand
GCCCCTGAGCCTGGACATCCCTCTGCGCCTGTGCCGCCGCCTGTGCCGCCACTAGTTGCTGCGCTTCCGCCAGAGGCATTTGTGGCGCCGGCAGATGCAGCCGGGGCAGCGGTTGGTTCGGCGGTTGCTCCCACTGCACCCGTTGCGGCGGCAGCGCCGGCCCAGGGCTTGCGGCTGGAGTTTGTTGCACGGTCATGGATAGAGGTTCGTGATGCCGCGCAGCAAGTCGTTTTCAGCGGGGAATACCCGGCGGGTACGCACCAGAGTGTAGCGGGCAAGCCCCCATTTCAGCTGTGGATAGGCAAGGCATCCGGCGTACGGGTGTTTTTTGGCGAACGCAGTGTCGACTTGCAGCCCTACACGCGTGCTGATGTGGCCCGTCTGACGGTCGAATGAACATGTCATCCCATACGAGCTTGCGGCGGCGGGCCAGCCGTCATGTGCACATCGGAAAAGTCGGCGTTGGCGGTACGGCGCCGAATGCGTCGCCCGTGGTCGTGCAGTCGATGACCAACACCGATACCGAGGACGTATTCGCCACGGCGATGCAGGTGGCGCAACTTGCGCGCGCCGGTTCCGAACTCGTACGCATTACCGTGAATACGCGCGAAGCGGCGGCTGCCGTGCCGCAGATACGCGAGCGGCTGGCGCAGTTGAATGTCGACGTGCCGCTGATCGGCGATTTCCATTTCAACGGCCACAAGTTGTTGACGGAATATCCGGCCTGTGCAGAAAGCCTGGCCAAGCTGCGCATCAATCCGGGCAATGTCGGCAAAGGGTCAAAACGCGATGAGCAGTTTGCGCAGTTGATCGAAATTGCCTGCCGCTTTGACAAACCGATTCGCATCGGTGTGAATTGGGGCAGTCTCGACCAGGCCTTGCTGGCGCGCATCATGGATGAAAATGCCCAGCGCGCCGAGCCATTGGATGCAACGGAAATCATGCGCGAGGCGATGGTGGCTTCCGCCCTCGAATCCGCTGCCCAGGCTGAAGCGCTTGGGTTGGCGGGCGATAAGATCGTGCTCTCGTGCAAGGTTTCCGGCGTGCAGGACTTGATTGCGATTTACCGTGACTTGGCGATGCGTTGCGACTATCCGCTGCACCTGGGGTTGACCGAAGCGGGCATGGGCAGCAAGGGCATCGTCGCTTCGACCGCGGCGCTGGCCGTGCTGTTGCAGGAAGGCATTGGCGACACGATACGCGTTTCGCTGACGCCAGAGCCAAATGGCGACCGCACGCGCGAAGTCATTGTCGCCCAGGAAATTTTGCAGACCATGGGCTTGCGCGCTTTCACGCCGCTGGTGGCCGCCTGCCCCGGTTGCGGGCGCACCACCAGCACGGTGTTCCAGGAACTGGCGCAGGACATCCAGACCCATGTGCGCGAACGCATGCCGGACTGGAAGACGCAGCGCATCGGGGTGGAAAACATGACCCTGGCGGTGATGGGTTGCGTGGTCAATGGCCCCGGCGAGAGCAAGCAGGCGAATATCGGCATCTCCTTGCCGGGCACCGGTGAAGACCCTGTTGCGCCGGTGTATGTCGATGGCCAACGCGTGGTCACCTTGCGCGGCGAGAACATCGCCGCCGAATTTCGCCAGCTGGTGGATGATTACGTCGCGCGCACTTATCCCTCACGTATTTGAAGTGGACTCATGAGCCAGACCTTGCAAGCCGTTCGCGGCATGAACGACATCCTGCCCGCCGAGGCGGCGCTGTGGGAGCAGTTTGAAGAAACCATCCGCGACTGGTTGCACGCCTATGGCTACCGCCCGATGCGCATGCCGATTGTCGAGCCGACGGCGCTATTCCAGCGCGCTATCGGCGAAGTGACCGATATTGTCGAAAAGGAAATGTATTCCTTCGCCGATGCGCTGAATGGCGAGCAGCTCACGCTGCGCCCCGAAGGCACGGCCTCCTGCGTGCGCGCCGCCTTGCAACACAATTTGCTCTATGACGGCCCCAAGCGCCTGTGGTACATGGGGCCGATGTTCCGCCACGAGCGGCCGCAAAAGGGGCGCTACCGCCAGTTCCATCAGGTCGGCGTCGAGGCCATGGGCTTTGCCGGACCGGATATCGATGCCGAGCAGATCGCGATGTGCGCGCGGCTGTGGGATGACCTCGGCCTGCAAGGCATCCGCCTGGAAATCAATTCGCTCGGACAAAGCGATGAGCGTGCGCGCCATCGCGCTGACTTGATCGCCTATCTTTCCGGGCATGCCGCGTTGCTGGATGCCGATGCGCAACGCCGTTTGCATACCAATCCACTGCGCATCCTGGACACCAAAAATCCGGCCATGCAGGAGTTGGTCAGCGGTGCGCCCAGGCTGCTCGACTATCTGGGCGAGGAATCGCTCAAGCACTTCGACGGCGTGCAACAACTGCTCAAGGATGTGGCTATTCCGTACCGCATCAACCCGCGTCTGGTGCGCGGGCTGGATTACTACAATCTCACCGTATTCGAGTGGGTGACCGACCAGCTCGGCGCGCAAGGCACGGTCTGCGCCGGTGGCCGCTACGATGGCCTGCTTGCGCAGCTTGGTGGCAAGCCAGCACCGGCCTGCGGTTTCGCCATGGGCATCGAGCGCTTGCTGGCGCTTTGGCAGGAGCAGGGACAGCGCCACGAGGCGCCGGTTCCTGACGCCTATCTGGTGCATCAGGGCGAAGCGGCGGGGCGCTTTGCGTTCCGCATCGCCGAGCACCTGCGTAGCGGCGGCTTCGCCATCCATCTGCACTGCGGCGGCGGCAGCTTCAAATCGCAAATGAAAAAAGCCGATGCTTCCGGCGCGCCAATCGCCCTAATAGTCGGCGATGACGAGACGGCGGCGAATGCCGTCAGCGTCAAGCTGTTGCGTGAGGGAACTTATGCCGTACAAACTGAACCTCAGGTACGGGTGAGTTTCGATGACCTGGCCGATCACCTCGGCGAACTACTTTTTCCTATGGAAGACGACCATGGCAGTGTATGACCTTGAAGAGCAGGAACAACTGGCGGAACTGAAAACCTGGTGGCATCGCCACGGCAACCGGATAACCGGCATTGTGCTGGTGCTGGCGCTCGCCGCTGCGGGCTGGCAGGGCTGGCAGTGGTGGCAGCGCAGCCAGGCGGCGCAGGCTTCGGCGATCTATGCCGGTTTGCAGCAGGCGGTAGAACAAAAGGACGCCAAGCGCGCGCGCGAGCTCGCCGGAGAGTTGATCGACAAGTACTCAGGTACCAGCTATGCCGGTATGGGCGCGCTGCTGGCGGCGCGCAGCCAGGTGGACCAGGGCGACAGCAAGAACGCCCGTGTGCAGTTGGCCTGGGCTGCTGAAAATGCCAAGGATGCCGGTTTGCGCGAACTTGCACGCCTGCGTCTGGCGACGGTGTTGCTCGACGACAAGGCGTATGACGAAGCACTCAAGCAATTGGCGGTAGAACCCTCGGCAGCGTTTGCGCCGCGCTATGCCGATTTGCGTGGCGACATTCTGGCCGCCCAAGGCAAGCCAAAGGAAGCGGCGGCGGCCTATGACGCCGCGCTGGCCAAGCTGGATGCTATCGCCAAGGCGGATGACGCGCCGCGCCACGAAGACTATCGCGCCATTGTGCAGACCAAGCGCGATGCGTTGGGACAGGATAAATGAAAAATTTGAGCAAAACGCTGCCTTGGTTATGCGCCGCTTTGTTGCTTGGCGCCTGCTCCACGATAGACAGCCTGAATCCGTTTAGTTCGGGCAAGACCAAGGTCAAGGTGGCCGAACTTGCCAGCTTTGAACCGAAAGTCCAGTTGCGCACACTCTGGCAGGCGCGCATTGGCAGCGCGGGCATCTATACCCTGTCGCCCGCTGTGGTTGGCAACAGCGTGTATGCCGCTGCAGCTGATGGCAGCCTGGCGCGCTTCGATGGCGAAAAGCAGGCCTGGCGGATTCCCGCTGGCCAGCCGATTTCCGGTGGTGTGGGCGCTGACGGAAAGCTCGTCGCCGTGGGCACGGCAAAAGGTGAAGTGCTGGCATTTGATGCGGCAACCGGCAAGGCGGCATGGAAAGCACAGGTGAGTTCCGAAGTGCTGGCGCCCCCCGTCGTGGCGGATGGGCTCGTCGTCGTGCGTTCCGGCGATTCGCGGATTTCTGCCCTGGATGCGGCGGATGGCAAGCTGCGCTGGGTTTATCAGCGCAGTGTACCGGCCTTGTTATTGCGCTCCAATGCGCGTGTCCTGATGGCAGGTGATAACACCATCGTCGGTTTCCCTGGTGGTAAGTTGGTCGCCATCGCCAACAACAATGGCGCATCGGTCTGGGAGGCTACCGTGGCGCTGCCCAAAGGTTCCACAGAACTGGAGCGGGTGACTGATATCACAAGTTCTCCTGCACTGGCAGGCGATGCCGTCTGCGCCGTCGCCTTCCAGGGGCGGATCGCCTGTTTTGATGTGAAAAATGGCACAGGCCTGTGGTCGCGCGACATGTCGTCCATCGCCGGTCTTGATATGGACAGCAAGCAGGTGTACGTCACTGACGACAAGGGCTTTGTGCAGGCGCTGGACAGGGATACCGGCGCGACAGTCTGGAAACTGGACAAACTGGCGACACGCAGCCCGACGCGGCCGTTGGCGCTGGATGGCCTGGTTGCGGTGGCGGACGTCCAGGGCATGGTGCACCTGCTGAGCAGCGATGGTGGCGTGTTTTCCGGCCGCGCCAAGACTGATGGCAGCGCCATCAGAGCCGACCCGGTACGCTATGCCAATGGAATTTTGGTGCAGACATCAGATGGCGGCTTGTTCGCCATGACGGCAAAATAAACAATGAAACCTACCCTGGTCATTGTCGGCCGTCCGAATGTCGGCAAGTCGACGCTGTTCAACCGGATGACCCGCTCGCGTGATGCGTTGGTCGCCGATCAGCCGGGACTGACGCGTGACCGCCATTACGGCCACGGGCGGCTGGGCGACAAGCCGCATCTGGTGGTGGATACCGGCGGCTTCGAGCCGCAGGTGAAAGATGGCATCGTGCACGAGATGGCGCGGCAGGCCGAAGCGGCGATTGCGGAGGCCGACATGCTGCTGTTTGTGGTCGATGCGCGCGCTGGCCTGACGCCGCAGGACAAGGTCATCGCCGACCTGTTGCGGCGTAGCGGCCGCCCGGTGTTGCTCGCCGTGAACAAAGGCGAAGGCATGGACCGCGCCGTGGTGGGCGCCGAATTCTATGAGCTGGGCTGTGGTGCGCCGTGCGTGATTTCCGCTTCGCATGGTGATGGCGTGCGCGAACTGGTTGAACTCGCGCTGGCGTCTTTCCCTGAAGAAACCGCAGATGACGATGCCGCTGCGGGGCCGCGCGTCGCCATTGCCGGCCGCCCGAATGTTGGCAAGAGCACCCTGATCAACACGCTGCTCGGCGAAGAGCGGGTCATCGCGTTTGACATGCCGGGCACCACGCGCGATGCGATCGAAATCCCCTTCGAGAGGAATGGCAAGGCCTACACGCTGATCGATACCGCCGGGTTGCGGCGCAAGGGGCGGGTCTTCGAGGCCATAGAAAAGTTTTCCGTGATCAAGACATTGCAGGCGGTGGAAGAGGCGAATGTCGTGGTGCTGATGGTGGATGCCAGTCAGGACATCTCGGACCAGGACGCGCATATCGCCGGCTTCTGCATGGATGCCGGGCGCGCGCTGGTCGTCGCGGTGAATAAGTGGGACGCGGTTGATGCCTATCGCCGTGCGCGCGTCAAGGAAGATATCGAGCACAAGCTCAACTTCCTCGGCTTTGCGCAGGTGCATTACATTTCCGCGCTCAAGGGGCAGGGCATTGCCGGTGTGCTGACCTCGGTGGATAAAGCCTATGCCGCGGCGATGGCCAAGATGAGCACACCCAAACTCACCCGCGTGCTCATTGCTGCGGTGGAAAAGCAGACGCCGCCGCGCCATGGACTGTTCCGCCCCAAACTGCGCTATGCGCATCAAGGCGGCAGCAACCCGCCGATCATCGTGATCCATGGCAATGCGCTGGATCATGTGCCCGCTTCCTACACGCGTTATCTTGAGCGTTACTTCCTGGAAGCGTTCAAGCTGCAGGGCACGCCTTTGCGCGTCCAGTACAAGACAACAAAAAACCCGTTCGCTACTGAACATTAGCCGTTGAAATTTATGTACAGGAGTCTTCGCCCGGCGGCGCTAAAAAGTCGGCGTTGATGGCACGGCGAAGAAAAATAGATTACATTGTCCACCTAATAAATCTGACACCCGAAAAGGATGCAAAAAATGAGTACTGCCAAAGGGCTAATGTTACAAGACCCGTTTCTGAACCTGCTGCGCCGCGAGCATGTCCCGGTCGCCGTTTACCTGGTTAACGGCATCAAGCTGCAAGGGCAGATTGATTCGTTCGACCAATATGTCGTGTTGCTGAAAAGTACCGTGACCCAGATGGTTTACAAACACGCCATCTCTACGATCGTGCCGGTGCGGGCGGTGGATTTCCATGCTGAGGGCAGTGGCGCCGATTGATAGTTCCCCGGTGTCGCCGATGCGTAAGCAGCGCGTTGTCGCCTGATGTTTGAACGCCATGTTTGACCGTCCCGCCAGCGGCGAAAACGCCGTGCTGGTGCAGCTTGATTTCGGCGCAGGCGATTTTGCCGAACGCTTGTCAGAATTCCGCCTGTTGGCCGCAAGCGCCGGTGCACGCCCGCTGGCTGTGGTTTCCGGCAAGCGTGCGCGGCCTGATCCGGCGCTGTTCGCCGGCAAGGGCAAGGTGGCCGAGATTGGCGATACGCTGCGGCTGCATGGGGCGGAAGTGGTGTTGTTCAATCACGAATTGTCGCCTGCGCAGCAACGTAATCTGGAACGCGAGTTGCAATGCCGGGTGATTGACCGCAGCAGCCTGATCCTTGATATTTTCGCGCTGCGCGCGCAAAGCCATGAAGGCAAGTTGCAGGTGGAGCTTGCCCAGTTGCAACATCTGGCGACGCGCCTGGTGCGCGGCTGGACCCATCTGGAGCGGCAAAAAGGTGGTATCGGCTTGCGCGGTCCGGGCGAGAAGCAGCTCGAAACCGACCGCCGCCTGCTCGGCAAGCGGGTCGCGCTGCTCAAGGACAGGCTCAAGCAACTGGAGCGGCAGCGCGCGGTGCGGCGGCGGTCACGCATGCGCCATGATGTGCTGTCCGTTTCCCTGGTGGGCTACACCAATGCGGGCAAGAGCACGCTGTTCAATGCGCTGACCAAGGCGGGCGCCTATGCCGCCAACCAGTTGTTCGCCACGCTGGATACCACCTCGCGCCGTTTGTTCATCGAAGGCGCCGGGCCGATTGTGCTCTCGGATACGGTTGGCTTCATCCGCGATTTGCCGCATTCGCTGGTCGCTGCTTTTCATGCCACGCTGGAAGAAACCGCGCAGGCGGATGTGTTGCTGCATGTGGTGGATTCGGCGAGCGCCGACCGGGAGCAGCAGATTGCCGCGGTCAATGCTGTGCTGACTGAAATTGGCGCGGCGAATGCGCCGCAGATTATCGTGTGGAACAAGATCGATGCAACGGCCGCAAGCGCAGGGCTGGAGCGGGACGGATGTGGTAACATTTCACGGGTTCGGCTGAGCGCAAAAACGGGTGAAGGTTTGCCGTTATTGCGCGCAGCGCTGGCCGAGTTTTCGCAGCAAACTGATGCCATGCCGGAGGCGGGTGCATTGCTTGGCCCGATGGACAAAACCGACGTCGATGCCGCTACGGCGCAATGAACTTTTTGAACACCGCCCTTCCTGATTTCCTTTCGGCAAACCCCACGCTGAGCCCACCTGACGGAGTAATTTTATTGTGATAGCCGGAATCCTGATGTCGCTGAACGACCATGGCTGGGGCAACCAGCCGGGTGGTGGTGGCAATCGCGGGGGCAAACAAGGCCCGCCTGACCTTGAGGAAGTGTGGCGCGATGTGAACCGCCGTTTGACAGGTTTCTTTGGCAAGAAAAATCCGCGCACGGGTGGCGGCAGTGGCAGCGATGGTGGCGATGGGGGCATGCCGAATATCAGTCCGCGGCAGTTTGGCGGCGGCATCGGCATCATTGCGGCGCTGGTTGCTGCCGTCTGGTTGAGCAGCGGCTTTTATATTGTGGATGCATCGCAGCGTGGCGTGGTGCTGCAATTCGGCGCGTTCAAGGAAATGACCGAACCCGGCTTGCGCTGGCGTTTGCCGTGGCCGTTGGAAACCAATGAAGTGGTGAATCTGACCGGCGTGCGCACGGTGGAAATCGGCTATCGCGGCACGGAAAAAAACAAGGTGCCGCAAGAGGCCTTGATGTTGACCGATGATGAAAACATTGTCAGCGTGGAATTCGCCGTGCAATATCTGCTCAAGGATCCCAAGGCCTACTTGTTCAAGAACCGTGATCCCGACGATGCCGTGACGCAGGCGGCGGAAACCGCCATCCGCGAAGTGGTGGGCAAGAGCAAAATGGACTTTGTGCTGTATGAGGGCCGCGACCAGATTGCGGCGAATACGCAGAAGCTGATCCAGGATATTCTCGACCGCTATGCGACAGGCATCCAGGTGCGCTCGGTCAGCATGCAGGGTACGCAGCCGCCGGAGCAGGTGCAGGCCGCGTTCGATGATGCGGTGAAGGCCGGCCAGGACCGCGAGCGCGCCAAGAACGAAGGCCAGGCCTACGCCAATGATGTGATTCCCCGCGCGCAGGGTACCGCGTCGCGCTTGATGGAAGAATCCAATGGCTACAAGCAGCGCATCATCGCCACGGCGGAGGGCGACGCGTCGCGCTTCAAGCAGATTCTTGCCGAGTACAACAAGGCACCTGAGGTCACACGCACGCGGATGTACCTGGAAACCGTGCAGCAAATGTATGCAAATACCAGCAAGGTGATGATCGATGCCAAGGGTTCCGGCAACCTGTTGTACCTGCCGCTGGACAAACTGATGCAGGCGACCGTTGGCGCAGCCGCCGCGCCGGCGGATGCGGCAGTGTCGGCGGCGCCACGCGCCGTATCGCCAGCGCCGACTTTTGCGGGTGATACGCCGCCGCAGCTTGAGCGATCGGTGCCAGGCGATGTGCGTTCGCGCGATCGCATCATGTCTCGCGAGCGGGGAGAACGCTAATGCAACGCTCAATTTCCTTTGTCGCCTCGCTGGTGCTCGGCCTGCTGGTGCT
>JBAQUE010000341.1:0-4533 GCA_049297315.1 Rugosibacter sp. | reverse complement strand
GCCAAAGACAGCGATGATTCACCCGGTTTTCGCACCGCGCTACGGCAGGAAAAAATCGCCGCGCGCGTGGCGCTTGATCCCGCGACGCACGCGGAATTATCCGCCCGCCTCGCCGCGCACCTTGAGCCGCTGCTGCTGGCGCAGGCCGCCACATTAACAACACCCACAACACCCACGCTGGCTTTCTGCGCGCCAGTACGCAACGAGTTCGATGCCCGCCCGCTGGCCAGCCGCCTGATCCGGCAAGGCTGGCGCGCCGCGATGCCGGTGGTCATTGCCCCCGCCGCGCCGATGATTTTCCGCGCCTGGACGCCGCACGCGCCGATGAGCCGCGACCGCCACGGCATCCCGATCCCCACCGCCGGCGAGGAACTCGTCCCCGACATTGTGCTGCTGCCGCTGGTGGCTTTCGACGCCGCCGGTTACCGCCTGGGTTACGGTGGCGGCTATTTCGATCGCACCCTGGTGGCGCAGGTTCCGCGTCCGCTGGCCATTGGCGTCGGTTTCGAGCTCGCCCGCGCGCCCAGCATCCACCCGCAAGCGCACGACGTGCCGCTGGATGCGGTCGTCACCGAAGCAGGCATCCTGCGTCCACGCTGAACAGCCTGCGCAGGCCGCCGCTGGCGCACCGACAGCGAGCGCGTGGCCTTCCTCTTCGCGCGCTACGCCTGCCTGACGAACTTGCCGGTGTCCAACTGATGCGGTTCTTTTGAATATCGCCGTGGCGGGCGGCGTCATCCACAGTTTTCGCCGGAAGCGGCCTGCGGGAAAAAAATATTGAAAATTGGTGCCATTATTGATACCATTTTGAGATGGCGGCTTCCAAAAAAATCCTTGACCAGATGCGGCGTGAACCACTTAATGTGCGGTTTACCGACTTGAAAAAAGTGTGTGCGGCGTATTTCGGCAAACCGCGCCAGCTGGGTACCAGCCATGCGATTTTCAAAACACCCTGGGTGGGCGATCCGCGCATTAACATCCAGGACGCCAAAGGCAAGGCCAAGGCATATCAAGTGCGCCAGGTGCTTCTCGCCATCGACAAACTGGAGACAATGCAACATGAGCGTTGATCATTACACTTATCGTGTCACCTGGTCGCCGGAGGATGGCGAGCATGTCGGCTTGTGCGCCGAGTTTCCTTCCTTGTCTTGGCTGGCGCGCACGCCTGAAGCCGCGTTAAAGGGCATCCGCCAGGCCGTAGCCGAGGTGGTGGCTGACATGCAGGCGACAGGCGAGGATATCCCCACGCCCTTGGCCGAAAAACACTATAGCGGTGAGTTCCGCGTGCGCATTCCGCCAGAAGTCCATCGCAGCCTTGCCCTGCAAGCCGCCGAACAAGGCGTAAGCCTGAACCGGCTGGCCAGCGCCAAACTGACAGTATGAGCGTTGCGGGAAGGCAGGTTTGCGGCAAATAGCGGCTTACCGGCACGCTGCCGCAAGCCGCGCCAGCGCTTCATCCAGCAGCGCGCGGCGGGTGGCGAAGTTGAGGCGCACGAAGCCTGGCGCGCCGAAGGCGGCGCCATCGGAGAGGCCGAGGCCGTGAGCTTCGAAATGTTTCGCGGGGTTGGCGATGTCGCGCGCTTTGGCAAATTCACGCGCGTCGATCCATGCCAGATAAGTCGCTTCGACGGGATGCATGGCGAGGCCGGGGATGTTGGCGACGGCGCTTTCAACCGCTTGCGCATTGTTGCGCAAGTAATCGAGCAGCGCGGCATGCCAGCCGTCGCATTGGGTGAAGGCGGCTTCCAGTGCGGCCATACCCAATAGATTGGTGTGCGGCACGATGCCGGCCATCGCCGCGCTGAATTGTTTGCGCAGTCCGGCATCGGAAATGACTGCGAAGGCCGCGCCAAGGCCGGGGATGTTGAAGGTCTTCGACGGCGCCATCAGCGTGATGGTGCGCGCGGCGATGTCTTCGCCGAGTGCGGCGAAAACTCGGTGTTGGCAAGACGGCGAAAAGCGCGGCGAGAGTATCAATCCGTTATGAATTTCATCCGAGCAGATGACCAGATCGTGTTTCTCGGCCAGCCGCGCAATCTGCTGCAACTCGTCGTCATCCCAGGCGCGGCCGCAGGGGTTGTGCGGATGGCAGAGCAGGAATAGTCTGGTTTTTGTTTTTTCCAATGCGGCATCGACGGCGTCGAAATCCCATGTCCAGCGTTGCGCGCCCTGCACCAGCGGCGCGCTGACCACCGGCCGCCCGGCATGTTTTGGCGCGGAAAGAAACGGCGGGTAGATTGGCGTCGCGGTGAATACCGCATCGCCGGTTTCGCCCACCGCGCGGCAGGCCACATTCAAGCCGGAAACCAGGCCGGGCAGCCAGACGATCCATGAAGGCTCAATCGGCCAATCAAATTGGCGCGCAAGGTAATCGACTACGGCTTGCGTCTGGCCCGCAGTGGGTTGGTTGTAGCCGAACACGCCATGCGCCACGCGCGCCTGCAAGGCGGCAATCACTGCGGACGGCGCGGCGAAATCCATGTCGGCCACCCACAGCGGCAGGATGTCGCGCCCGGCGTACTTCATCCATTTTTCGGAATCCGTGCCCGCGCGCTCGACTGGCGCGTCGAAATCAAATGCGTCAAAAGGCATTCAATGCTTACCCCAGAAACAGCCGGTACGCCGGGTTTTTACTTTCATCGACAAACTGGTAGCCGAGATTTTTCAGGAACGCGGCAAAGGCTTGCATGTCCTGCGGCGGCACCTGCATGCCGACCAGCACGCGGCCGGTGTCCGCGCCGTGGTTGCGGTAATGGAACAGGCTGATGTTCCAGTCCGCGCTCATCTTGTTGAGGAAATTCATCAGCGCGCCGGGACGCTCGGGAAACTCGAAACGGTAGAGCAACTCATGCAGTTTGCCGTCGCCCCGTGGCGCGTGGCCGCCGACCAGATGGCGGATGTGCAGCTTGGCCATTTCGTCATCGGTGAGATCCAGCGCCGGGTAACCGTGTTTCTTGAGCTGCGTGACCAGGCCGCTGGCCTCTTTGCGGTCCGCCACCTGCATGCCGACAAACACATGCGCCTGGCCGGGGCTGTGGTAGCGGTAGTTGAATTCGGTGATGTTGCGCGCGCCAAGCAACGTGACGAACTGTTTATAGCTGCCCGGTTTTTCGGGCAGGGTCACGGCGAGCAGGGCTTCGCGCTGTTCGCCGACTTCGGCGCGTTCGGCGACAAAGCGCAGGCGGTCGAAATTCATGTTCGCGCCGGAGGCCACCGCCACCAGCGTCTTGCCTTTGACGCGGTGTTTCGCCGCCCAGGCCTTGGCACCGGCGATGGCCAAGGCGCCCGCCGGTTCGAGGATAGAGCGCGTGTCCTCGAACACATCCTTGATCGCCGCGCAGATGGCGTCGGTATCCACCAGCACCATTTCATCGACGTATTCGCGGCACAGGCGGAAGGTTTCCTCGCCAACATATTTGACCGCCGCGCCATCGGCGAACAGGCCGACGGTATCGAGTTTGACCCGCTTGCCAGCGGCCAGCGAACGCGCCATTGCATCGGCGTCGATGGTTTCGACGCCGATGATTTTTATTTCCGGTCGCAGTTGCTTGATATACGCCGCGACGCCGGCAATCAGGCCGCCGCCGCCCACAGTGCAGAACACGGCCTCGATCGGGTCGGCATGCTGGCGCAGAATTTCCATGCCGATCGTGCCTTGCCCGGCGATCACATCGGGATCATCGAACGGATGCACGAAGGTGAGCTGGTGTTTCTTTTCCAGCGTCAGCGCGTGGGCATACGCGGCGTCGTAGGAGTCGCCCGCCAAGACCACTTCGCCGCCACGGTTCTTCACTGCATCGATCTTGATTTGCGGCGTGGTGGTGGGCATCACGATTACCGCGCGGATGCCCAGCTTGTTGGCCGACAGGGCGACGCCCTGCGCATGGTTGCCAGCGGACGCGCAAATCACGCCGCGCTTGCGCTGCGCCGGAGTGAGATGGGCCATCTTGTTGTACGCGCCGCGCAGCTTGAAGCTGAACACCGGCTGCATGTCCTCGCGCTTCAACAAAATGCGGTTGCCGCAGCGCGCGGAAAGGTTGCTGGCGAGTTCCAGCGGGGTTTCTATCGCGACGTCATAGACGCGGGCATTGAGAATTTTTTTCAGGTAATCCATGGCGGAGCAAGGGGCAAGGTTCAAGGTTCAAGGTGCAAAGGGTAACATGCGGCATGGATTTTTCTATGCCGCCCGAAGCTGGCCTGATGGGTCTTTTGCTGGTTTCCTTTCTTTCCGCCACGCTGTTGCCCGGCGGTTCCGAGCTGGCTTTGCTGGCCTTGGTCATGCGGCATCCCGAGCAGACCACAGCGGCCTTTGCGCTGGCCACGCTGGGCAATACGCTGGGTGGCATGACGACATACTGGATGGCGCGCGCCTTGCCGGAACCCAAGGATCGGCAGCGGCTGGCGCTGGTGCAACGCTGGGGTGCGCCGGTGCTGTTACTCGCTTGGGCGCCGCTGATTGGCGATGCATTATGCGCGGCGGCCGGCTGGCTGCGCCTGCCCTGGCTGCCCAGCCTGCTGTGGATGGCGCTGGGC
>JBAQUE010000340.1:0-3111 GCA_049297315.1 Rugosibacter sp. | reverse complement strand
GCCTTGGCCTGCAGGCGCGCTTCATCATTGTGCGTGACATCGGCGAAGCCAAGCGCTTGCTGGCTTTGCATCGCGCACACATGGCGGCAACCCTGCCAATTGACCGCCACAGCCGGTTGCGTTTTTCACTACCGTTGCGTGAAGTCGGCAAAGTCATTGTCGCCCATGAAGATACGCTCGGCCCCGTGGATATGGCCGACCTGGCCGGGCGCAGTGTGGCCGTGGTCGCCGGTTCGCCATTGGCCACAGACCTGGGTGCGCTGCCAACACCACCCGCCGTGGTTGAAGTCAAGGGCGTCAACGAAGCCGCGCTACTGGCCGATGTGGCAGCGCGCCGCCTGTCATTGGTGGCGGTGCATGAAATCAGCGTTGACCTGGCGAACAACATTTATCCCGAGCTGAGCGTCCGCCTGCGCCTGCCGGGCAAGATCGGGCTGGGCTGGGCCTTTTCCGGGGACGCCGACGATGCAGCCGCCGATACGCTACGCCTGCAAGCCGACGCCTTCATCGCCCAGGCGCGCAAAAGCGGCCTGCTGGATCGTCTTTACGACCGTTACTTCGGTCATATCAAGCGCATTGATTCCGGTGGCATCGCACAATTCATCGAGGACACGCGGAATCTGCTGCCCGGCTTGCAACGGCATTTTCATGCCGCACAGGATGCCACCGGCATCGACTGGCGCTTGCTCGCTGCGCTGGCCTATCAGGAATCACACTGGGATCCGCTGGCCACGTCACCCACCAATGTGCGCGGTATCATGATGCTGACCGAAGAAACCGCCGATCATCTCGGCGTGGAAAACCGCCTCGACCCGGCGAGCAGCATCCGCGCCGGCGCGCATTACCTGGCGCAGCTCAGCGACCAGTTGCCTGATACCGCCAGACAGCCTGACCGCTTCTGGCTGGCGCTCGCCGCCTACAACCTGGGCATGGGGCATTTTCATGGCGCGCAGGCAATCGCACGCGGCATGCAGCGCGACCCCGATAGCTGGTATGACATGAAGCAGGTATTGCCAAGGCTCTCGCGGCCGGAGGTTTACGCGCGCCTCAAATCCGGTCCGGCGCGTGGCGGCGAAGCGGTGATCCTGGTGGAAAACGTGCGCACATATTACGAAATCCTCAAGCACCTGGAACCCGAGCGCAACGCTTTGCTCCCCACCCCCGTGACACCTCGATCGCCGCAGAAGGCAGGCCAGGTCAGGCTGCGCTGATTTTTTCCAGGCCGCCCATCCACGGGCGGAGCACCGCCGGCACGGTGATACTGCCGTCATTATTCTGATAATTCTCCAGCACCGCGACCAGCGTGCGGCCCACGGCGAGGCCGGAACCATTGAGCGTATGCACCAGCTCGGTCTTGTGCTTTTCACCGCGAAACCGCGCCTGCATGCGCCGCGCCTGAAAGGCCTCGAAATTCGAGCAGGACGAAATCTCGCGATAGGCATGCTGCGCCGGCAACCAGACTTCCAGATCGTAGGTCTTGGCGGCAGAAAATCCCATGTCGCCCGCGCACAGCGCCATCTTGCGATACGGCAGTTCAAGCTTTTGCAACACCGCCTCGGCGTGGCCGGTCAGCTCTTCCAGCGCCTGCCATGAATTTTCCGGGCGCACGATCTGCACCAGTTCCACCTTGTCGAACTGGTGCTGGCGGATCATGCCGCGCGTATCCCGGCCATAGCTGCCGGCTTCGGAACGGAAGCACGGCGTATGCGCGACAAATTTCAGCGGCAGCGCATCGGCGGCGAGAATCTCGCCGCGCACGATGTTGGTCACCGGCACCTCGGCGGTGGGAATCAAATACAAGTGGCCATCATCGCCATGCGGCACACGGAATAAATCCGCTTCAAACTTCGGCAACTGGCCGGTGCCAAACATGCTTTCCTTATTCACCAGATATGGCGCATACACTTCGGTGTAGCCATGTTCGCCCGTGTGCAGGTCGAGCATGAACTGCGCCAGCGCGCGGTGCAGGCGGGCGATTGCGCCCTTCATCAGCGTGAAGCGGCTGCCGGAAATTTTAACCGCCGTATCGAAATCCAGCCCGCCCAGCGCGCTGCCCAGATCCACATGGTCGCGCGGTGTGGCGATCTCGCGCGGCGCGCCCCAGCGCAGCACTTCCACATTGCCGGTTTCATCGCGCCCCGGCGGCACGCTCTCGTGCGGCAGGTTCGGGATGCCGGCCAGAAAATCGTCGAAGCGCGGCATCAGCTCGGCCAGCGCAGCCTCCGACGCCTTGAGCTCATCGCCCAGCCCCGCCACGGCGGCAAGCACGGCGGAAGCATCTTCACCCTTGCCCTTCTTCACGCCGATCTGTTTGGACAACGCATTGCGCTCGGCCTGCAAATCCTGCGTGCGGGTTTGCAACTGCTTGCGCTGCGCTTCCAATGATTCGAACGCCGCCGTATCCAGCGTGACGCCGCGCGCCGCCAGGCGTTCGGCGACAAAGGGAAGGTTGGTGCGCAGCAAATGGATATCGAGCATGTCAGGGAGGCTTTCAAGTATTGGTTTTTTTCGCCTCGGCATCCAACGCACGGAAATGCGCCAGCTTCTCGGCAATTTTTTGTTCCAGCCCGCGGGCCACCGGGTGATACCAGCTCACCGCCGGCATGTCCGCAGGAAAATAATTTTCGCCGGCGGCATAGCCCTCGGCCTCGTTATGCGCATAACGGTAATCCGCCCCGTAGCCAAGATCCTTCATCAGCCGCGTCGGCGCATTGCGCAAATGTTCCGGCACGCCGCGGCTGGTGTCTTTGGCCACAAACGCGCGCGCCGCATTATAGGCGAGGTAAGCCGCGTTCGATTTCGGCGCCACCGCCATATACAACACCGCGTTGGCCAGCGCCAGCTCGCCTTCCGGGCTGCCCAAGCGCTCATAGGTGGCGCAGGCATTCAGCGCCACTTCCAGCGCGCGCGGGTCGGCCAGGCCGACATCCTCCGTCGCCATGCGCACGATGCGCCGCCCCATATACAGCGGGTCCGCCCCGCCATCCAGCATGCGCACCAGCCAATACAAGGCGGCATCCGGGTTCGAGCCGCGCACCGATTTATGCACCGCGGAAATCTGGTCGTAAAACGCGTCGCCCCCCTTGTCGAAGCGGCGCAGGTCGCTGGCCA
>JBAQUE010000339.1:0-12000 GCA_049297315.1 Rugosibacter sp. | reverse complement strand
AGCACCAGGTTTTGCCGGACGCTCAGTTCGGAGTACAGCGAAAACGCCTGCGACATGTAGCCGACCCGCCGTCGCGTGGCGATGTCATGGGCATTGACTTTATGTCCTAACAGCAAGGCTTCACCCTCGCTCGGCGGCAGCAGGCCGGTGAGCATTTTCATGGTGGTAGTCTTGCCGCAGCCGTTGGAGCCGAGGAAGCCGAAAATCTCGCCGCGGCGGATGCGAAAACTTACATGATCGACGGCCGTGAAGTCGCCAAAGCGCATGCTCAGGCCGTGCGCTTCGATGGCGAAATCCTCGCCATCGGCAAATGGCGGCACCACGATCGATTTGTGCCCGCGCTTTTTTTCTTCCGGCAGCAGGGCGATGAAGGCGGCTTCCAGTGTTTCGGTGCCGGTGCGCTCATGCAGTTCCCCGGGCGCGCCGGTGGCGAGAATCTTGCCCGCATCCATCGCCACCAGCCAGTCGAAGCGCTCGGCTTCTTCCATGTAGGCGGTGGCGACCATCACGCTCATGCCCGGGCGATCCTGGCGGATATGCTCGATCAGCGTCCAGAACTGCGTGCGCGCCAGCGGATCGACGCCGGTGGTGGGTTCATCCAGGATCAATAAATCCGGGTCGTGGATCAACGCGCAGCACAAGCCGAGTTTCTGCTTCATGCCACCGGACAACTTGCCCGCCGGGCGGGCAAGAAAAGGGTAAAGCCCCGTCGCCCGGGTCAGCTCGTCGATGCGGCGGCGACGTTCTCCGGTATCGTGGCCGAACAGGCGGCCGAAGAACTGCAGGTTGTCCTCGACCGACAAGGCAGGATAAAGATTCTTGCCCAGACCTTGCGGCATGTAGGCAATGGCCGGACAAACCCGGCCGCGATGGCGTCTTGAGCGCATGTCGCCGCCGAGCACGTGCACCTCGCCCTGCTGCACGATGCGCGCGCCGGCAATCAGGGCCAGCAGGCTGGACTTGCCGACGCCATCCGGGCCGATCAGCCCGACCATGCAACCGGCGGGCGCCGCCAGATCAACGGCATCGAGCGCTACGGTTTTTCCATAGTGCAAACTGACGCCGGCAAGGCGCGCGACGGGCGCACCGCCGGGCTGTGCAAAGCTCACTTCGCCACCTTCACCGCCAGCGAGGCTGGCCATTCGGCCTGCCGGTCGAGCTTGATCCAGGCCATGCCGGGCAGGCCGGTCTTGACCTGTTTCAGGTGTTTTTTCAGCAGTTCCGGGTCGATACGGGCTTTGACGCGGAACATGAGTTTCTGCCGCTCGACGGCAGTTTCCACCGTCTTGGGCGTGAATTGCGCCACGCTGGCGACGAAAGACACCCGGGCGGGGACCACGTAGCCAGGCACGGCATCCAGCACGAGGCGCACCTCTGTGCCCAGCGCGACCTTGCCAGCGACTGTTTCCGGCAGGAAGAAGGTCATGTATACATCCGCAAGATCGACCATGTTGAGTACCTTGCCGCCGGCGCCCAGCACTTCGCCGGGCTGCGCCACACGATATTGCACGCGACCATCGCGCGGCGCCTTGAGCTGGCTGTCCTGGATGTCCGCCTCGATGCGCGCGATGGTGGCGGTGGCCGCTTCGACAGTGGCGCGTGCGCCGGTGGTTTGCGACTTGCTTGCCACAATGGCCGCTTCAGCCGCTTTCGCCTGGGCTTTGGCCGCGTCCAGTGCGGCTTGGGCGTTATGCACCGCCGCCTGATCGTCGTCGAGTTGCTGAATGGATGTCGCCCCTTCACGCGACAGCGTTTGCGACCGGGTCAAGCGCCGTTTGGCGTTATCCAGCTCGCTTTCGCGCTGCACCACGATGGCTTGCGCCGCCGCCAGATCACTTTCGCGCATCTTGACTTGCGCTTCAGCGCTGGCCACGCCGGTAATCGCCTGTTGCTGCTGGGCGCGCGCCTCATCGCGCTGGGCGGTGAGCACGTCGATCTGCATTTGCGCCAGCACCTGGCCTGCCTGCACGAAATCGCCTTCCTGGGCGGATATCTCGACCACGCGCCCCGGGTATTTGCTGGCCACGTCAATCTCGGTGGCCTCGATGCGGCCATTGCCGCTGACAAAGCCCTCGCCCAGGCCTTTTGGCCGGGTCATCGTCCACACGCCCCAACCGATCAGCGCGATGGCAATGGCCGCAGCGGCCAAGGGCAGGTTTTTCTTGAGTGCAGCGCCTAAAGGATTCATGGTGGGGTCTCGTATTTTCCGTTTTTCAATTCGCCGGGCGGGTGGCCGCATCCGCCGACGCAACAAATTCCTGGCCGCCGCCGCCCAGCGCCGCATAAAGGCTCACGCGGCTCGATAACAATGCACGGCGCGTTTGTACCAGTTGCTGCTCGGCCGTGAGCAGGTCGCGCTGGGCATCCAGCACTTCAAAATAAGGCGCGCTGCCATTGTCATAACGCAACTGGGATAGCCGCGCGCGCTCGGTTTGCGCCGCCAGCGTCGCCTGTGCGATGCGCACCTGCTCGGTCAGCCAGTGGCGCGCGGATAAGGCGTCCGACACATCGCGAAAGGCCGCCTGCACGGTTTTTTCATAATTGGTCACGGCCAGGCTGCTGCGCACCTGAGCTAAATCGAGGCTCGCGCGGTTGCGCCCGGCGTCGAAAACCGGCAACGACAGGCTGGGCAGAAAGCTCCAGGCGCGGCTACCGGAATCGAACAGGCCATCGAGCTCGGCGCTGGCTGTGCCGAGGCTGCCGGTCAAGGTGATGCGCGGGAAAAAAGCCGCGCGCGCCGCGCCGATGTTGGCTTGGGCTGCGCGCAGCTGATGCTCGGCGGCCAGGATGTCGGGGCGTTGCAGCAGCAGGTCGGAGGGTAGGCCGACGCGCACCTCGCGCGCGATCGCGTCATCACTGAAATCCGTTTGCTCCGGTAGCGATGGCAGTGTTGATCCGGCCAGCAGGGTCAGCGCATGCGCCTGGGCAGCGCGTCCCTGTTCGAGTTGCGCTGCCAGGGTTTGCGCTTGTTGCAACAGGACTTCCACCTGCACCAGATCCATTTTTGCGATCGCGCCGACTTCAAAGCGCCGCTTGAAAATGCGCAAGGATTCCTCGCGCGTGGCGATGGTCTGCCGCGCTAGCGCGATGCGCTGATCCAGTTCGCGCAGCCCGAGGTAGCTGTCCGCCACCTGGCCAATCAGGCTGAGCGTGACGGCGCGGCGCGCTTCATCGGTGGCCAGATAGTTTTCCAGCGCCGCATCCTTGAGGTTGCGCACGCGGCCCCAGAAATCCAGCTCCCAGGCGGCCAGCCCCGCACCGGCTTGATACTGGCTGCTGACAAGGGATTGCCCGCTCGTGTTGAGATCGCCCGGTATGCGCGCCCGGCTGCCGTTGGCCGTGGCCGCAATGCTTGGCAACTGGTCAGCGCGCTGGATGCCATAAATGGCGCGGGCTTCTTCGACACGCAGCATCGCCGTGCGCAGGTCGCGGTTATTGGCTAGCGCCTGTTGGATTAAGGCCTGCAAATGCGGGTCGAGGAAGTAGGCATGCCAAGCCATTGCTGAAGCGGCCGTCATGCGGCCGGCGGCCTTTTCTCCTGCTACGTTCGCAGACTGCGGGGCGGCGGCGGGATAGGCCGTGGCTACCGGCAGGGCTGGCTGCTCAAAACTGGGCGCCAGGGAGCAGCCAGCGAGCGCCAATGCGCTGCCCACACTGCCCAGCCAGCATGCCGAAGCTCGAATCAACCCATATCGAGCCGCGTCTTTTCCGGCCGGATCCACAAGCTTGTCCTTCATTTTTTCCGTTCTCGTTAGCTGACAACCACATAGCGTATCGGGAATCCTGCCCTCGCCCGCAAATCCTGGTTCAGGACGCAGTACCGATGATGCCGGAAATGCTTGAAACGAGTATAGGCCATCTTCCGGCAGGGGCATTGTGCATGGCTGGCGTAAAAGTCGGCCATGGGAATACGGCGCAGCGTATTCTTTACGTTATCTGGCGCACATACGCCGGCGGTGGCAAAATGCCGCCTGCCACTTGCGCCCCGCAGTTGAAACGTGGATCAGGTGGCTGCGTTTGTCGGCCGTCATGCCGATGCCCAGCATCCGACGTTTCATGGTGCGCCCTATCTGCAATTCTTGCCCAATGCCAACATGACGGCTTTTTTTATGCGCTGCCGCAAAAAACCCCAGGCCGCGTTGCTGCTTGCGCTGCTCTGCCTGGCATCCGTTGCGTTATCCGCTTGGGCCGGCAGCATCGAGCCGCAGCGCGCAAGCATTTCGCCGGGTGACGATAATTACACGCTCGCCGCCGAGTTCAAAATCGAGCTCGGCCGCCGTCTGGAGGATGTCGTGGCGCATGGCATACCGCTGTATTTCGAGCTGGAAGTAGTGCTTGAGCGGCCACGGAAATATTGGGTCAATGAACATATTGTCACGCGTAACCTGACTTACCGCCTGAGCTACCACAGCCTGACGCGGCAGTACCGGCTGGCGCAGGTTTCGCAAGTCTCATCCGGCAGTCTGTATCAAAATTTCAGCAGCCTGGCGGATGTGCTGCGTGTCTTGTCGCGCATCAGCGCGTTGCCGATCGTTGAACGCCACGCCATTGCCCCAGGTGAAACCTACATGGCCAGCCTGCGCCTGTCGCTTGATCGCAGCCAATTGCCCAAGCCGTTCCAGCTTGATGCAATGACCGACGCCGATTGGAATGTGGCATCCAAAACCTTGCAGTGGGAATTTGTCGCACCGGTTACGCCGCCATGAAAACCATCCTCGCGGTTTCGGTGGTGCTGGCGGGCATCCTGCTCTTCTTGTTGACCTCCGCGTCAGCCAATACCGCGCTGTTCGCGCAGTATTACCCGTGGCTGCTGGGTATCAATGGCGTGGTCGCCCTGGCCTTGTTGGTGATGGTCGTTATCCAGCTTGCCCGCTTGCGGCGCGAGTTCAAGGATGGCATTTTTGGCGCACGGCTCAAGTTGCGCTTGCTGGCCATGCTGGCGGTGATGGCGGTGCTGCCAGGCACGCTGGTGTATGCGGTGTCCATGCAATTCGCCGTCAAGAGCATTGATTCATGGTTCGATGTGCGCGTGGATAGCGCACTTGAGGGTGGGCTGGAACTTGGACGCAGCGTGCTCGATAACCTGCAGGCCGATTTACTGGAAAAAACCCGCCGCGCGGCTTTTGAACTCGGCGATAGCCAGACGCCCGCGGGGCAGGTGAACCGCTTGCGCGAGCAGGCGGGCGCTGACACGGCGGCCTTGCTGACGCTTTCCGGCCAGGTGATCGCCAGCAGTATGGGTGGCTTGCATACGTTGTTGCCGCCGCTGCCCAGCCCGGTGCAGTTGCGCGCCGCGCGGAATGGACGCGGCATGGCACTGGCCACGGAAGAGGTGGATGGCTTGTTGGTGCGTACCCTGGTGCCGGTGGTCGTAAACATCCCCGGCCAGTTTGAGTTCGAACCGCGCATTTTGCAATTCACCCAGCCGGTGCCGCCTGCCATCGCGCAAAGTGCAAGCAATGTGGAGGCGGGCTACCGTAATTATCAGGAGTTGCAACTCGGGCGCAAGGGTTTGAAGCGCATCTACACCCTGACCCTGACATTGACGCTGATGCTGGCGTTGTTCGCGGCGGCGGCGCTGGCGTTTTTTCTCGCCGAGCGCCTGGCGCGGCCGCTGCTGATCCTGGCCGAAGGCACGCGCGCGGTTTCCGCCGGCGACTTCACGCCGCGCACGATTATCGAAGGCACGGGTGAGCTGAGCCTGCTGACGCGCTCTTTCAACAGCATGATCCAGCAACTCAGCGAAGCGCGCGCCACGGCTGACCGCCATCGCGAAGCGACCGAAGCGGCGCAGGCCTACCTGGAAAGCGTGCTGGCCAACCTTTCCGCCGGGGTGCTGGCCTTCAGCCCGAACTTTCGCCTGCGCGCCGCCAACCGTGGTGCGCAAACCATTCTCGATGACGACTTGGCGGGTTTTGAAAACCTGCCTTTGCATAGTTGGCCGCGCCACGCCATGCTGGCCGCTGCGATTGCCGATAATTTCGCCTGGCATCAGGAAGACACGATCGAGGAATGGCAGCAGCAGATCGAGCTGGATCGCGCCAACCGTGCGCCGCAGACCTTGCTGGTGCGCGGCACCGTGCTGCCCCCCGCGGGTGGCGGCGGGTTTGTCGTGGTATTTGATGACATCACCCGCCTGGTCTCGGCGCAGCGTTCCGCCGCCTGGGCCGAAGTGGCGCAACGCATGGCGCACGAAATCAAGAATCCGCTGACGCCAATCCAGCTCTCGGCCGAACGCCTGCAAATGAAGCTTGCCGACAAGCTTGACGACGCTTCGCGCGAGTTGCTCGAACGTGCGACGCAGACCATCGTCACGCAGGTCGAAGCGATGAAAAACATGGTCAATGATTTCCGCGATTACGCGCGCACGCCAGCGCCACAACTCGCGGCCGTGGACTTGCGGGCGCTGGTCGACGAGGTGCTCGGCCTGTACGAGAACTCGCGCGCCACGATCGCCGTCTCATCAGCGCCGACTTTTGTGCTGGCTGACGCCAACCAGTTGCGCCAGGTGTTGCATAACCTGCTGGCCAATGCGCAGGATGCGCTGGTAGATGTGGCGCAGCCGCGCATCACGCTGAGCATTGCGCAGGAACACGACCGCGCGCGTCTGACCATTAGCGATAACGGCCACGGGTTTTCACCGCAGACCCTGGCGCGGGCCTTTGAGCCATATGTCACGACCAAGGCCAGGGGCACTGGCCTGGGGCTGGCGATCGTGAAAAAAATCATGGACGACCACGGCGGTGAAATCCGCCTGGCCAACCACCCGGATGGCCACGGCGGTGAAGTCAGCCTGTGGTTGCCTCTTGCTAACGCTAATGGCTAGGAAGGCTCGCCCACCCCATCCGCTACGCGGCCCACGGCTGGCTTTGCACAGCCAGCCGGCTGCGGCGGCGCAACGCATGCGTCGCGCATTCCCGCCTCGCCCCCTCGCGGGGAGGCTTCTATATCGCTCGCTGCGCTCGGTTATTACACAGCGCGCTTGCCCAAGTATCTCAAGGTAAAACAGTTAACAACGAAAATCACCATGGCGAAAATACTCGTAGTTGATGATGAAGTCGGTATCCGCGAATTGCTGTCGGAAATTCTTCGTGATGAAGGCCATGACGTCGTGCTGGCCGAAAATGCCGCCGCCGCCCGCGCCGCCCGCGCCGCCGGACAGCCAGACCTGGTGCTGCTGGACATCTGGATGCCGGAAGTCGATGGCATCACCCTGCTCAAGGAATGGGCGGCGCACGGCCAGCTCAACCTGCCGGTCATCATGATGTCCGGCCACGCCACGATAGATACCGCCGTTGAAGCCACGCGCATCGGCGCACGGGACTTCCTGGAAAAACCCATCAGCATGCAAAAGCTGTTACAGACCATCCAGAAGGCGTTATCCGGCAGCAACCGCAAGATCAGTGGCGGGCTCTCGCTGGCCGCTTTTAGCCATGCAGGCGCCTTGCGTGACATCAAGCGGCAGATGGAAAAGCTGCTGGCCGGCAGTCCGCTGTTGCTGTTGCGCTCGGCGCCTGGCGGCATGGTCGAACTGGTGGCGCGCACGGCGCAAACACCGGGCAAGCCCTGGCTGGACCTGGCGCATGAAGCCAATCCGCTGAGCACTGAACATCTGGAGCAGTTGTCTGGCGGCTTGCTGTGGTGCGAAGAGCTCGGCTGGTTGAGCCGCCTGCAACAAAAGAATTTGCTGTTTGCCGCTGAACGCCTGGCGAAGTATGGGTTACGCCTGGTGGCCGGGACAACCCGCGAACAGGCCGACCTGGTGGCGTTCGGCTGGGACGCGGGCGGGCTGGCGCAGGTATTCGAGCATGTGCTGGGCATTCCTGCGCTGGCTGACCTCAAGCAGGAAATTCCCGGCATTGCCAAACACCTGTTGTTATATCTGGCTGAAAATGAGCATGTGCCGCCACGCCAGTTTTCCGCTGCTGCGCTGGATGCCCTGGGCCAATATCCCTGGCCGGGCGGCTATGCCGAATTGCGCGCGGCCGTGAAATCGCTGGCGGTCACTTGCCGCAACCAGGAAATTGCCGCCGAGGATGTGAATAGCTTGCTGACACCGGGCGGCGCGCCCGGCGCCGTGGCTAACGGGCTGGCGGCGGAAGTCATCCAGCAGCCCCTGCGCGAGGCGCGCGAGGCATTTGAACGCTGGTATTTTGAACACCATCTGGCGCAGGTGGATGGCAACATGACGCGCCTGGCGGAAACCACCGGGCTGGAGCGCACGCATCTGTACCGCAAGCTGAAAGACCTGGGGCTACGCTGAGTTACAAGGCAGAGCGCCGCTTTGTAATGAGATAATCCGGCTTTTGCACCGCCGGTATCTTGCCATGACCCGCCCCACGAACGACACCTTCCTGCGCGCCTTGTTGCGCGAACCCGTTGATTACACCCCCGTCTGGCTGATGCGCCAGGCCGGCCGCTATCTGCCTGAATACAACGAGACGCGGCGCCGCGCGGGCAGCTTTCTCAAGCTGTGCAAAAACCCGCAACTGGCCTGCGAAGTGACCCTGCAACCCCTGGCGCGCTTCGATCTGGATGCCGCGATCCTGTTTTCCGACATCCTCACCGTGCCCGATGCGATGGGTCTGGGGCTGTATTTTGCCGAGGGCGAGGGGCCGAAGTTCGAGCGCCCGCTGCGCGACGAATGGGAAATCCGCGACCTCACCGCGCCCGACCCGAATGTGCATCTGCGCTATGTGATGGATGCGGTGGCCGAAATCCGTCGCGCGCTGAACCATTCCGTGCCGCTGATCGGTTTTTCCGGCAGCCCGTGGACGCTGGCCTGCTATATGGTCGAAGGTGGCGCCTCGGCCGACTATCGCACCGTCAAAACCATGCTTTATGACCGGCCTGACCTGCTGCATCACATTCTTGATGTGACCACGACGGCGGTGATCGATTACCTGAACGCGCAAATCGAATCGGGCGCCCAGGCGGTGATGATTTTCGATTCCTGGGGCGGCGTGTTGTCGCATGCGGCCTATCGCGAATTCTCGCTCGGCTATATGCAGCGCATTCTGGCCAGTCTGAAACGCACGCACGGCGGTCAGCGCGTGCCCAACATAGTATTCACCAAAGGCGGCGGTCAGTGGCTGGAAGCCATCGCCGACATCGGCTGCGATGCCATCGGGCTGGATTGGACCACCGACCTCGGTGAAGCGCGCCAGCGAGTGGGCCATCGCGTCGCCTTGCAGGGCAATCTTGATCCGATGGCGCTGTTCGCTGCCCCCGATAAAGTGGAAGTCGAGGCCTGCCGGGTACTGGACAGTTTTGGCGCGGACACCGGCCATGTGTTCAACTTGGGGCATGGCATTTCGCAATTCACGCCGCCTGAAAATGTCAGCGTACTAATTAACGCGGTGCACAACCATAGCCGGCGGGCTCCTGCGCACGATTGATTTCGCAAAGGCTTGAGGGACAATGGATACGTCCCTTCATCGCCCGGAAACACTTGGCACACAAAGCGCCGGGAAATGCAAAAGTTTTAACTTATGCACAAATTTGGGCATTAGGCATCACAGTGGTATCAGAAGGTGCGCTACCGTACGGAATGTGTATAACTTATTGTTTTTAATTGATATTATTTTGTTCAAATATTGCGCAAACAAGTCAGAAGCCTTACGAATGGAAGACTTGCGGGAATTATTTGGGGTTTATTCACAAAGTTATCCACATAATTTGTGGGTAAGAAACTTTCTTATTTGTAACAAGAAGTTGCACAGTTATGGCGAGAACTTTTCGAGCTATCACAAGCAACTATCTGACACGATATGAGCATTGTTCGCGTCGCCCTTGATCTGCCCCTGCCCAGACTGTTTGACTACCTTGCGCCGGACGCCACGGCAGACGATATTGGCTACCGGGCCAGCGTGCCTTTCGGCAAAGGTTCAAAAACCGGGGTGATCGTCGGCTGGTCGGCAAGTAGTGAACAGCCGGTTGAAAAGCTGAAAGCCGCCACCGCCATTTTGCGCGACATGCCGCGCTTGCCCGCCGACTGGCTGGCCATGTGCGAATTCTGCGCGCGCTATTACCAGGCGCCGCTGGGCGAGGTGATGTCCCTGGCCTTGCCGCCCATGCTGCGGCGGGGCAAGTTGCCGCGTATCACGCGGGCGAAAAAGGCTGATGACGCCGTCCCCGCCGCCGCCCTCGCCGTATTGCCAGCGCCGACTTTTTCGTTACCCAGGCTGTTATCCGCCCAGCACGCAGCGGTTGAGCAGATTATCGGCGCGACTGATTTTCAAACCTTTCTGCTGCATGGCGTCACTGGCAGCGGCAAGACCGAGGTTTATCTGCGGTCGATCGCCGCCGTACTGGCGCAAGGCGAGCAAGCGCTGATGCTGGTGCCGGAAATCGCCCTGACGCCACAGCTGGAAGGCCGTGTGCGGGCACGTTTTGCGCAGGCGCACATCGTCGTGGCCAACAGCGGCGTGGGTGACGCCGCGCGCGCGCGCGGGTTTCTCGAGGCGCTGAACGGGCAAGCGGACATCGTGCTCGGCACGCGGCTGGCGGTGTTCATGCCGCTGCCGCACCTGCGCCTCATCATCGTGGATGAGGAACACGATGCCTCCTTCAAGCAGCAGGAAGGCCTGCGCTATTCGGCGCGCGACCTGGCCATCTGGCGCGCGCAGCAGCAGCGCTGCCCCATCGTGCTGGGCTCGGCGACGCCATCATTGGAAACCTACCATCATGCCCGGTCCGGCCGTTACCAATTGCTCGAATTGCCGCAACGCGCTGTGGCCATCGCGCCGCCGGTCGTGCGCACCATCGACACGCGCCGCGAAAAATTGCAGGAAGGCTTGAGCGTGGCGCTGCTCGCCGGGCTGGAGCAACGCCTGGCACGCGGCGAGCAGAGCCTGCTGTTTCTCAACCGGCGCGGCTACGCGCCGGTGCTGGCCTGCCCGTCCTGCGGCTGGATTTCGCATTGCCGGCGCTGCGCCGCGAATCTGGTGGTGCATCTGGCGGATAAACGCCTGCGCTGCCACCATTGCGGATTTGAGGCCGCGATTCCGCATGCCTGCCCGGATTGCGGCAATGTCGACGTGCAGCCCTTCGGACGCGGTACGCAGCGGCTGGAGTCAGCGCTGGCGGCGCGGCTGCCGCAAGCGCGCATCCTGCGCATCGACCGCGATTCGGCGAATACCGCCAAAAAATGGCAGGCGCTGCTGGCCACCATCCATGCGGGCGGAGCCGACATCCTGGTCGGCACGCAAATGCTCGCCAAAGGGCATGATTTCCCCATGCTGACTCTGGTCGGCGTGGTCGGCGCCGATGCCGCGCTGTTCGCCGCCGACTTTCGCGCGCCGGAACGCCTGTTTGCGCAACTGATGCAAGTCGGCGGCCGCAGCGGGCGCGCCGAACTGCCCGGCGAAGTCTTGATACAAACCGAATATCCCGACCATCCCCTGTATCAGGCGCTGATCGACCACGATTACGCACGCTTTGCGCAAGCGCAACTGGATGAGCGCAAGACGGCCGGTTTTCCGCCCTTCACCTATCAGGCGCTACTGCGCGCGGAAAGCCCTGCGATGGCCGAGTCCATCGATTTTCTAACCCAGGCCCGCGTCCAGGCTTTGCCTTTGGCGGGCGGCGCCGTATCGCTCTACGACCCGGTGCCCATGCGCATGCACCGCCTGATGACGCTGGAACGAGCGCAACTGCTGGTCGAGTCGGACAGCCGCCCCGCGCTGCAAAATTTTCTGACGCAATGGCTGCCCCGGTTGTACAGCCTGAAAAAAGCGCGCACCCTGCGCTGGCATCTGGATGTAGACCCGCTGGAGTTTTAGCGTGAAATACTTGGGCACGCGCGCTGTGTAATAACCGAGCGAAGCGAGCCAGAAAGAAGCCTCCCCGTGAGGGGGCGAGGCGGGAATGCGCGACGCAAGCGTCGCGCCGCCGCAGCCGGCTGGCTGTGCAAAGCCAGCCGTGGGCCGCATAGCGGATGGGAGGGGCGGGTCTTTATTTGCCGCTTTTCGCGTGTTTCATCATCAGTGGGTGGCCTTC
>JBAQUE010000338.1:0-4113 GCA_049297315.1 Rugosibacter sp. | reverse complement strand
TGTCGAGATCGACGCCTTCCTTGAACATGTCCCACAGGGGCGACAGCTCACGCAGCTTGCCCAGTTTCTCATGCAATAGCTTGATCGTGAAATCCACGTCCTGTTCCGTCGTGAAGCGCCCCAGGGTGAAACGGATCGAACTGTGCGCCAATTCATCGGAACGGCCCAGCGCACGCAACACATACGAAGGCTCCAGGCTCGCCGAGGTACAGGCCGAACCGCTCGACACGGCGATGTCCTTGATGGCCATGATCAGCGATTCGCCCTCGACATAGTTGAAGCTGAGGTTGAGATTATGCGGCACGCGATGCGCCAGATCGCCATTGACGTAGACCTCTTCGATATCCAGCAGGCCTTTCAGCAATCGGTCGCGCAGCATGCGAATCCGTTCATTTTCGGCGGCCATTTCGAGCCGCGCGAGACGGAAGGCCTCGCCCATGCCGACAATCTGATGCGTGGCCAGCGTGCCCGAACGCAGGCCGCGCTCGTGACCACCGCCATGCATCTGCGCTTCCAGGCGGATACGTGGCTTGCGCCGCACATACAGCGCGCCGACGCCTTTCGGCCCGTAGGTTTTGTGCGCGCTGAACGACATCAAGTCAACCTTCAGCGTCTCCAGATCAATCGGCATCTTGCCGGTCGCCTGCGCCGCATCGACATGGAAAATCACGCCCTTTGCGCGGCAGATTTCCCCGAGTTCGGCAATCGGCTGAATCACGCCAATCTCGTTATTCACCATCATTACCGAAGCCAGCACGGTGTCGGGACGCAGCGCCGCCGCGAATTGCTCGACGGTGATCAGGCCATTTTCCTGCGGCGTCAGGTAAGTCGCCTCAAAACCCTGGCGCTCAAGTTCCTTGACCGTATCCAGCACCGCTTTGTGCTCTGTCGTTACGGTCACAATGTGCTTGCCCTTGGTACCCGCATAAAAATGCGCCGCGCCCTTGATGGCCAGGTTGTTGGATTCGGTCGCGCCGGAGGTCCAGATGATGTCCTTGGCATCCGCGCCGACCAGCTTGGCGACTTCTTCGCGCGCGTCTTCCACGGCTTTTTCCGCTTCCCAGCCATAGGCATGGGAACGCGAGGCCGGGTTGCCGAAATGCTCGGTCAGCCAGGGAATCATTTTTGCCGCCACGCGCGGATCAACCGGCGTGGTCGCGGAATAATCGAGGTAAATGGGCATGTTCATTTTCAGTTTCTCCAGTTCAGCTCATCGTGACAGATGGTTCTGCAACCAGGCTGCCCAGTTGCAATAAAGTATTTTTCAGCGCAGCCAGGAAATCATCCACCTGCCGCTGTGTATTGTTCGCGCCCAGGCTCACGCGCACTGCGCCGCGCGCCAGCGAAGACGGCACACCCATCGCCAGCAGCACATGCGAAGGCGCCGGATTGGCGCTGGAACAGGCAGCGCCTGCCGCCACCGCAAAGCCTGCGCGATCCAGTTTGCCGACCAGGGTTTCGCCATCAAAACCATCAACCGCAAAGTAGCTGGTGTTGGGCAGGCGCTCGGCGCGGCTGGCGAAAATCTGCGCACCGAGTTGAGCCAGCCCATTTTCCAGCCGCTCACGCAAGGCCGCCAGCGCAGCAGTACGCTCAGTCATGCCGGCTATCGCCAACTCAGCCGCCAGGCCAAAGCCGACGATCGCGGCAACATTCTCGGTGCCGGAGCGCAAACCGCGCTCGTGTCCGCCACCGGCAATCAGCGGTTGCAGTTCAAGACGCTTATCGACAATCAGCGTGCCCGCGCCTTTCGGCCCGCCAATCTTGTGCGCGGAGATCGTCATCGCATGCACGCCTGCGGCGTTGAGCGCCCGAAAATCCACTGGCATCTTGCCCAGAGCCTGCACCGCATCGGTATGGAACCAGGCGCCTGCCGCTTTTGCCTGCGCCGCGAGTTGCGCCAGTTGCGCCACGGGCTGTATCGCGCCGGATTCATTGTTCGCCAGCATGATGGAAATCAATGAGGGCTTTTCCGCCAGTGACTCCAAAAAGTCGGCGCTGGCGATACGGCACCCGGCGTCCACGGCGACCTCGCGCAAGCGCCAACCCGTGCGCACGAGCTGCCGTGCCGGCTCGCGCACGCACGGATGCTCAATTGCCGAAATCGCCACCACGCCCGGCGGCGACAAAGCGGCCGCGCCCTTGATGAACAGGTTGTTGGCCTCCGAACCGCCGCTGGTAAACACCACCTCGGTCGGATGCGCGCCAACGGCCTGCGCCACGCGCTGCCGCGCCTCGTCAATCGCCCGCCGCGCGGCACGCCCGTATTCGTGGCGGCTGGAGGCGTTGCCATAGTGCTGCGTCAGATACGGCAGCATGCCTTCCAGCACGCGCGCATCCAGCGGCGTCGTGGCGTTGTGGTCGAAATAGACGGGAGCGAACATGGCTTTTGCGCTTATCCCGCAACCAGCGCTACTTCTTCCGCGCCATGCGCATGCGCCACCGGCCGCCCATCATGCAGCACCGCCGACTCGGCGCGCCGCTTCTGCTGCGCCACCAGGTCGGCCAGGCTCACCGAATCCAGATAGGCGAACATTTTCTTGTTGAGGTTGGTCCACAGGTCATGCGTCATGCAGACGCGCTGATCTTCGCTGCAATCTGCCTTGCCACCGCATTGCGTGGCATCCAGCGCCTCGTCTACCGCATGGATGATGTCCGCCACGGAAATGTCTTCCTGCGCCTTGGCCAGGCAATAGCCGCCACCCGGCCCGCGCACGCTGGACACCAGCTCACGCCGGCGCAACTTGCCGAACAACTGCTCGAGATACGACAGGGAAATATGCCGCCGCTCGCTGATTCCGGCAAGAGTAACCGGCCCGCTGTGCTGGCGCAGCGCCAGATCAATCATTGCCGTTACCGCAAAACGTCCTTTGGTCGTCAGTCTCATGAAATATCTCCGTCAATGCACTTATGCAGCATCGAAATCTGGTCAAGCACAATACCTGACCAACGTAGTCAACTATAAGCTATTCCGACAGATTTAGTCAACTATCCTGGAGAGGTAATTCGGGTCGAACTTGTCCGCTGTCGCCATGTCGTCTTCAATCGAGACGCCTGAGCGTTCAATGGCTTTCAGCAGGCACTCCAGCCGGCGGTCGGTTTCCACCGCATGGTCCAGCAGGCCGTGAATCGCCTTGGCCAGCGGATCATCCTCGGTCTGGCTGATGGCGTAGGCCGAAAAACCCATTTTTTCCGCCTGCTCCTCGCGTGCCGTCTCGCGTCCGGCTTCAACGATCCGCGCCGGGATGCCGACCGCTGTCGCGCCGGGCGGCACGTCACGCACCACCACGGCATTCGAGCCTACCTTGGCGCCTTCGCCCAGGGTAATCGGCCCCAGCACCTTGGCGCCGGCGCCGATCACCACGCCACGCAGCAAGGTCGGATGGCGCTTGCCCTTGCTCCACGACGTGCCGCCCAGCGTGACCCCGTGATACAGCGTGCAATCATCGCCAATCACCGCTGTCTCGCCGATCACCACGCCCATGCCGTGATCGATGAACACCCGGCGGCCGATGGCCGCCCCCGGATGGATCTCGATGCCGGTCAGCCAGCGCCCCAGATGCGACATGAAGCGCGCCAGCCAGCGCAAACGCGCATGCCACAGCCAATGCGACAGCCGATGCACGAGCAGCACATGGATACCGGGATAGCAAGTCAGCACTTCCCAGGTCGAACGGGCAGCCGGGTCGCGTTCAAAAACGCAGGCAATGTCTTCACGCAGATGGGCAAACATGGTCAGTCTTCCTTATCTTTCATTTCGCGGGGCTTGGCTTGCAATGCAGAAAGCAAACCGCGCAATATATTCACTTCCTCTTTTTCCAGCATGGCGCGCGCGAACATGCGGCGCAAGCGCAGCATAAGCCGCTTCGGGCTGGCTGGGTCAAGAAACCCGCTGCCGATGGCCGCCTGTTCGATATGCGCCACCAGATGCTCAACTTCCTCATGCGTAGCCGGCAAGCCCGCACCGGAAATCGCCGGTGGCCGCCCCGGATCACCCAGCGCCAGACGGATTTCGTAACACATCAACTGCACCGCCGCCGCCACATTCAGCGAGCTGAATTCAGGATCCACCGGAATCATCGCCCAGCGCTGGCATTGCAGCAAATCCTCATT
>JBAQUE010000337.1:0-3886 GCA_049297315.1 Rugosibacter sp. | reverse complement strand
GTATTGCGCGGATCGAACATGACCCGCAGCAAGCCGATGATCTTCAGGTCGCGGTTCAGGTTGGCATGCACTTTCTTGATGGTATTGACCAGGTCGGACAGGCCTTCCAGCGCGTAATATTCACATTGCATAGGGATGATGACGCCATGCGAAGCGCATAAGCCATTCAGGGTCAGCATCGACAAGGATGGCGGGCAATCGATCAGTACGAAGTCATAGTCGTCGCGATGCAAGGCCAGCGCATTCTTGAGGCGCATTTCGCGCTGTTCGAGATCGACCAGGTCCACCTCGGCGCCGGCCAGGTCGCGGTTCGCCGGCAACACATCGAAATTGCAGTTGGGCGCGGCGACACGCGCCTCGGCCAGCGTGTTGAGTTGCAGCAGCACCTGATAAACGGAAGTAGCGAGGCTGCGCTTGTCGATGCCGCTGCCCATCGTGGCATTGCCTTGCGGGTCGAGATCAACCAGCAAGGTACGCTGGCCGCTGGCCGCCAGCGCGGCGGCGAGGTTAACGGTGGTGGTGGTTTTGCCCACCCCGCCCTTTTGGTTGGCTATCGCGAAGATATGCATCGTCAGTCTTTCCGCAGAATAATCAGGTGACGTTCGGCATCCAGACCGGGCACATGCAAGGGCGCGCAATCGGCCACCTGCCATGGCGCAGGCAGGCGGGCCATTTCGTCGTGCGGCACATGCCCTTTCATGGCATACAGCTTGCCGCCCGCCACCAGCAAATGCCCGGCCAGGCGCACAAAATCAGCCAGCTCGGCAAAGGCGCGCGCGATGACGGCATCAAATGTCCCCGCCGGCAGGCTTTCCACCCGTCCGCCGAGCACGGTCAGATTGGCCAGCCCAAGTTCGATTTTTGCCTGCCGCTGAAACGCGGTTTTTTTCTCGACGGTTTCAATCAGGCTCATCTGCCACTGTGGACAGGCGATGGCCAGCGGAATCCCCGGCAAACCCGCGCCACTGCCCACATCGGCCCAACGCCGTGGCGCCAGAGCCGACTTTTGCAGCGCAGGCAAAATGCTCAACGAGTCCAGCAGATGCTGCGTCAGCATTGTGGATTCATCACGAATGGCAGTGAGGTTGTAGGTGGCATTCCATTTCTTTAGCAGCGCGAGGTAGCTGAGCAATTGCGCCTGGGCGCTTTCCGGCAGATCCAGGCCCAATTCAGCCAAGCCCTGTTGCAAGCGGACCGCCAGCGTCATGCGACTTTTTTCCGGCGCTTGAGGTGCACCAGTAGCAGCGATATGGCGGCTGGCGTCACGCCTTGTACACGCGAAGCCTGACCCAGCGTTTCTGGCCGCACCTGGCTCAGCTTCTGGCGCACCTCGAATGACAAGCCATGGACAGTGTTGTAATCCAGGTCCATCGGCACGGCCATTGATTCATGCGTGAGACTTTTGGCCACATCATCCTTCTGCCGCTCGATGTAGCCTTGATATTTCGCCTGAATCTCGACCTGCTCGATCACATCGGGTGCGCTGACGCCCTCACCCGCACCCGGCAAGGTCAGTAAATTCGCATAGCTGACTGCCGGGCGGCGCAGCAAATCAAACAGGCTGTATTCGCGCTCTATAGCCTGGCCCAGCACGCGGACCGCTTCCCTCTCTGAAACCAGGCCAGGATTGACCCAAGTGCCGCGCATGCGTTCTGCTTCGCGCGCCACGGCATCTCGCTTGCGGTTGAATACCTCCCAGCGCACATCATCCACCAGCCCCAACGCGCGCCCTTCTTCGGTCAGGCGCAAGTCGGCATTATCTTCGCGCAACGACAGGCGGTATTCCGCCCGGCTGGTGAACATCCGATATGGCTCGGAAACACCCCGCGTAATCAGGTCGTCGACCAGTACACCAAGATAGGCTTGATCGCGGCGCGGCGACCAGGCCGGCAACTGCCGGGCGTAACGCGCGGCATTGATGCCGGCCAGCAAGCCTTGCGCAGCAGCCTCCTCATAGCCCGTGGTGCCATTGATCTGGCCGGCAAAAAACAGCCCGGCAATCGACTTGGTTTCCAGGCTGCTCCTGAGATTCCGCGGATCGAAATAATCGTACTCGATGGCATAACCTGGCCGCGTGATATGCGCATTTTCAAGACCGCGAATGGAGCGGATCAGCGCCAGTTGCACATCAAACGGCAAGCTGGTCGACACCCCCTGCGGATAGACTTCATGGGTATCCAGCCCTTCCGGCTCCATGAAAATCTGATGGCTGTCCTTGCCTGCGAAGCGGTGAATCTTGTCTTCGATCGACGGGCAATAACGCGGGCCGATGCCTTCGATCACACCGGTAAACATTGGCGACCGATCCAGCCCGGAGCGAATGATTTCGTGGGTCCGTGCATTCGTGTGCGTAATCCAGCAAGGCACCTGGCGCGGGTGTTGGGCAGCCGAGCCCATGAAGGAAAACACCGGCACCGGATCATCACCCGGCTGGCGGGTCATCACCGAAAAATCTATGGACCGGCCATCCAGCCGTGGTGGCGTACCGGTTTTCAGGCGCCCCACCGGCAGTTGCAACTCTTTCAAGCGACGGCTCAACGAAATGGCTGCCGGGTCGCCAAACCGGCCGGCACGATAATTTTCCAGCCCGACATGCACCAGACCATTCAGGAAGGTTCCTGCTGTCAGCACCACGGCAGGCGCGTCGAAACGGATGCCAAGTTGCGTCACCACCCCCCGCACCTGGTCGCCAACAACAACAAAATCATCTGCCGCCTGCTGAAACAAGGTGAGATTGGGCTGATTTTCCAGCCGCTGACGGATGGCTTGTTTATATAACTGGCGATCGGCTTGCGCGCGGGTTGCCCGCACAGCCGGGCCTTTTGATGCATTCAGGATGCGGAACTGAATACCCGCCTCATCCGCTGCTGACGCCATTGCCCCGCCTAGCGCATCGATTTCCTTGACCAGATGGCCCTTGCCGATGCCGCCAATAGAAGGATTGCACGACATTGCGCCCAGCGTCTCGATGTTATGCGTGAGCAGCAGCGTCTGCGCGCCAGTGCGCGCTGCGGCAAGCGCCGCCTCGGTACCGGCATGGCCGCCACCAACAACGATCACATCAAATGAGGTAGGAAACTGCACGCTTGTAAACCCTAAATCAAAGAGGCGCAATCATACGCCTGCGGACAAGCTCGGTATAGTTTCACGTGAAACATGCGCACCGATGTTTCACGTGAAACACACTTCTCTGCCGATACTACTTGCCTATGCAAAACCGGGAGAATATTTCACCCAGCAAATCATCCGCCGTAAATTCGCCCGTGATGCTCGCCAACGCCAGTTGCGCCAGCCGCAGTTCCTCGGCGCATAGTTCGACCTGGTCAAGCTGCCGTTCCGCCAGCGCCGACTTTTCGGCCGCTCGATCCAGTGCCTCGATATGGCGCTCACGCGCCAGCACTACATCTTCGCCATGCCCGCTCCAGCCAGCCACGCGCAGCAATTCATCATGTAGCAGATCCACACCGTCGCCGCTACGCGCGGAAAGCACCAGGTGTACGCGCCCATCCACCACAAAACGGCGTACCGGCAAACCCGCCAGATCGCTCTTGTTTTCAACCACAACACGCTCAATGCCAGCGGGAAGCCGCGCCGCAATCGCGCGGTCGCCAGGCGTAACCCCCGCCCGCGCATCAACCAGTTGCAAAATCACATCCGCCCGCTCAAGCTCTTGCCAGGCACGGGCTATCCCAGCCTGCTCTAGCGGATCGTCGGTTTCGCGCAACCCGGCGGTATCGATGATATGCAACGGGATGCCGTCAATCTGGATAACCTCCCGCACCACATCCCGCGTGGTACCCGCATAATCGGTCACGATGGCGCGCTCCTCGCCGGCCAGCCGGTTCAACAAAGAGGATTTGCCGACATTCGGCATGCCCGTCAGCAC
>JBAQUE010000336.1:0-12032 GCA_049297315.1 Rugosibacter sp. | reverse complement strand
AGCTCGATGTGGAGAGTTAATGCAGGTTCTTGAAAAAACCCGGGTGCTGATTGCGCGCCCTTCGATTACGCCGCAGGATGCCGGCTGTCTTGACCTGATCGCTACCTGGCTCAAGCCCTTGGGTTTCGCTATTGAGCGCATTGACGCAGGCGGCGTGTCGAATCTTTGGGCGAAGCGCAGCGGCAGCGACGCGCAGGGCAAGCTGATCTGCTTTGCCGGTCATACCGATGTCGTGCCGACGGGGCCGCTGGAGCGCTGGACATCCGATCCCTTCACGCCTGAAATCCGTGACGGATTTTTATATGGCCGTGGCGCGGCGGACATGAAAAGCTCGCTCGCCGCCTGCGTGACCGCCCTCGAACGCTTGCTCGCCCGCCGTCCCGCCAGCGCCTACTCTTTGGCTCTGCTGCTGACTTCCGATGAAGAAGGCGATGCGGTGGATGGCACGGTGCGCGTCGTCGAGGCGCTCAAGGCGCGCGGTGAAACGATTGATTACTGCATCGTCGGTGAACCGACCTGTGTCGACCATCTTGGCGACACGGTAAAGAATGGCCGGCGCGGTTCGCTCTCCGCCAAGCTCATTGTGCATGGCGTGCAGGGTCACGTGGCCTATCCGCATCTGGTGAAAAATCCGGTGCACCTGGCCGCTCCGGCGCTCGCCGAACTGGTGGCCACGGCGTGGGATGCCGGCAATCAAGATTTTCCGCCGACCAGCCTGCAAATCTCCAACGCGCATGCCGGTACCGGCGCGGGCAATGTCAGCCCCGGCCATTTCGAAATCATGTTCAATTTTCGTTTTTCCACCGCCAGCACGGCCGAGGGTTTGCAAGCCCGCGTGCATGAATTGCTCGATAGGCATGGGCTGGCGTATGACATGCAATGGACGCTGGGCGCAAAACCTTTCCTGACGCCGCGCGGTGATTTGTGTACGGCGCTGAGCGAGGCCATTCATGAGGCCACTGGCGTGACAACGGCACTGTCCACCACCGGTGGCACATCGGATGGCCGCTTCATCGTCGACATTTGTTCCCAAGTGGCCGAGTTCGGCCCGACCAATGCCAGCATCCACAAAATTGATGAACGCATCGCCGTCGTCGAGCTTGAACAACTGGCGCGCATCTACGAAGGCGCTTTTGATCGGCTGATGAAATGACCACGCCAATGGATGAATTGTTCACCCTGCGCGACTGGCTGCGCTGGGCGGTCAGCCGTTTCAATGCGGCCAAACTGTTTTTTGGCCACGGTACGGATAACGCCTGGGATGAAGCCGTCTGGCTGTTGCTCGCCACACTGCAACTGCCGCGCGACCGGCTGGAACCTTTCCTGGATGCGCGCCTGACCAGGGCAGAGCGCCAGGCCGTGTTCAATGTGCTCGAACAGCGCATCGCGCGCCGCCTGCCGACGGCCTATCTGTTGCAGGAAGCCTGGCTGGGCGATTTCCGTTTTTATGTCGATGAACGGGTGATCGTGCCGCGCTCCTATTTCGCCGAACTGCTCGAAGAAGGCCTGACGCCCTGGGTGGCAGACCCGGAAAGCGTGGGCAGTGTGCTGGACCTATGCACCGGCTCGGGATGCCTCGCCATCCTGATGGCGAACACCTTTCCCCATGCGCAGGTGGATGCCATCGACATCTCGCCCGATGCGCTGGCCGTGGCGCGGCGCAATATCGCCGACTATGGATTGGCGGGCAGCGTGCACGCCATCGAGTCCGATTTGTTCGCCGCCGTGCCCGGCAAACGTTATGACCTGATCCTGAGCAACCCGCCGTATGTCACGGCCGCTGCCATGGCGGCGCTGCCTGCCGAATACCGGCACGAACCGGCGCTGGCGCTGGCGGCCGGAGACGATGGCCTGGATGTGGTGCGGCGCATTTTGTGCGAGGCCGCCGACCACCTGACGCCGGAAGGTTTTATCGCGCTTGAGGTGGGGCACAACCGGGATCTGGTTGAGGCGGCATTTCCGCACTTGCCCGTCGTCTGGCTGGATACGGCATCCAGTGCGGACAAGATTTTTCTGGTCAGTTGCGAGGCGCTGCGCGCAGAGAAATCTACATGACAGGCAGATGTCTGCGCCTGGCCATTCCTGGTCGAAATTCCGCGGGAAGGCTGCACCGGTAACATGGCAAACAGAGCATGCCACTACAGCAAGTTAAGCGCGCTCCGCATGCGCAGGCGGCACCGAGAGGCCGTGATATGACGCTTGGAAGGAACTGCGTCTCCGCCCGATAATGTAAAAAAAGCGCACCCCGTTTCCACCCCGTTTCTGAGGTACGCTTTTTTGTGCTGAATGCTGAATCAGTTGTTTTTCGTTTCTACCATTTGCAATGGCTCATTGGTAATCATGACGGCTGGCTTGGGTTTTCGCCCAAGAGGCTGAGGCGGCATTGCTGCCGTATCTGGCGATGTGACCGGGCTGCTTGTGGTTTGGATCATGACCAGCCCTGCCTGTTGCAGCGTGCTTGAAAGATCGATTGGAGATGATGGCTGCGGAGGTGGTGGCTCAACAGCGGGCGCCACTTGCACGGATTCCACGGGTGCCGGAACGGCTTCGACAGACGGCTGTTCTATCGGCGCATCGACCGGTGCATCTGCCATCATCACAGGTAGCTGGTTATCCACTACAGGTTCCGGCATCGGCTCCGCGAGTAGCACGGTCTGCGTGGCGGTATCCGCATGGGGCGGCTCGGCGCCGCTCGCAACCGCTACAGGTGGCGTCATCTCCTCAACCCTTGGCATATAGCTTGCCTCGGCGACAGCCGGAACGGCATCAGCGCTGGCTGCCGGAACGGTTGCCGACGTACTTTCTGCACCATTACGTTCGCCGCGGCCACGGCCGCGGCCGCGGCTTCTGCGTCCGCTGCGCGGTGTGGTTTCAGCGGCCGGGGGGAGGGTGTTTTCGGCGTCAAAAGTCGGCGCTGGCGCTACGCCGCGCAGCTTTGAATCCGCCAGGAAGTGCTGGGCCGTCTCTGGGAGGCCCGCTTCCTGGGTGGCGGCAGCTTGCATTTCGCCTGCTGCTGCGCGCGGTGGCCGGGGCTGACGTGGTTCGCGCGGCTCCCTGGCTTCTTTCGGCAGGCTGGGTTTTTCACGCAGGCGCTGGTGAGGATTAGCGCTGCCGTTTTGCTCCTCTTCACGCTGTGCCTGCGGCCGGTTCTTGCGTTCGCGTTCGCCGCCATCCTGTCCTGCAGGGCGGGGATTGCGGTTGCGTTCGCGGCTGCCATCGCGTCCTCGCGCCCCGTTGGTGCGGGGCCGCTGGTTGCTTGTCGAGGTTTTGGTAGCAGGTTCTTCAACTTTCTTGCCACCGAAAAAGAAAGCGGCGATTTTGCTGAAGAATCCGCCAGCGCTTGTTGCCGGTGCGGCATTGCTTGATGGCGTGACGATAGGCGCAGGCTGACCCGGCGTAATGCCGCGCACGGCAGCTTCGACCTTGGCCGGTTTGGCGTCAGCTTGCGCGGAAGGCGTTTGATAGGCTTCATCAACGGGCATTGCAGCCATCTGATAGCTGGCAATCGGCGCAGCAGTTTCGCTGTTGAGCTGGTCGTGGCGCACGCGCACGATTTCATGCGCCGGGGTTTCCAGATGCCGGTTGGGAATGATGACCAGATTGACGCGGTGGCGTGACTCAATATGGGCGATGTCGATGCGCTTTTCATTGAGCAGAAAGGTGCCGACGTCGACCGGAACCTGGCAGTGCAGCGCGCCGGTGTTCTCTTTCATCGACTCTTCTTCGATGATGCGCAGAATGTGCAGCGCGGCCGATTCGGTGCTGCGGATGTGGCCGGTGCCGGTGCAGCGCGGGCAGGTGATATAGCTCGCTTCGGCCAGCGCCGGGCGCAGGCGCTGGCGCGACAGCTCAAGCAGGCCAAAACGGCTGATCTTGCCGGTCTGCACGCGCGCGCGGTCGTGATGCAGCGCGTCGCGCAGGCGGTTTTCCACTTCGCGCTGGTTCTTGGCCGACTCCATGTCGATGAAGTCGATCACGATCAGGCCGCCCAGGTCGCGCAGGCGCAGTTGGCGGGCGATCTCGTCGGCGGCTTCGCAATTGGTGCGGAAAGCCGTTTCCTCGATGTCGCTGCCCTTGGTGGCGCGGCCGGAGTTGACGTCAACCGAAACCAGCGCTTCGGTGTGGTCGATGACGATGGCGCCGCCGGAAGGCAGGGTAACCTGGCGTGAATAGGCCGATTCGATCTGGTGTTCGATCTGGAAACGCGAAAACAGCGGCACGTCGTCCTGGTAGCGTTTGACACGCGAGACATTGCCCGGCATGACATGCGCCATGAACTGCTGCGCCTGCTCGAAGACATCATCGGTATCAATCAGGATTTCGCCGATTTCGGCATGGAAATAGTCGCGGATGGCGCGGATGACCAAGCTGGATTCCTGATAAATCAGGAACACGCCGCTTTGCGCCTTGGCGGCGCCGTCGATGGCATTCCACAACTGTTGCAGGTAGTTCAGGTCCCACTGGAGTTCTTCCACCGAACGGCCGATGCCGGCGGTGCGGGCGATCAGGCTGGTGCCGCTGGGCACTTCCAGTTGGTCCATGACTTCGCGCAGCTCCTGGCGATCTTCGCCCTCGATGCGGCGTGAAACACCGCCGCCGCGAGGGTTGTTTGGCATCAGCACAAGATAGCGGCCGGCCAGCGAGATATAGGTTGTCAGCGCCGCGCCCTTGTTGCCGCGCTCGTCTTTTTCAACCTGGACAATAATTTCCTGGCCGACGGACAGCGCATCCTGGATGCGCGCCTTGCCCACATCGACGCCGGGTTTGAAATAGGAACGGGAAACTTCCTTGAACGGCAGGAAGCCGTGGCGGTCTGCGCCGTACTCGACGAAAGCTGCTTCGAGGCTGGGCTCGAGGCGGGTGATGACGGCTTTGTAGATGTTGCTCTTGCGTTGTTCCTTGGCGGCTGATTCGATGTCCAGGTCAATCAGTTTCTGACCATCGACAATCGCGACGCGGAGTTCCTCAGCCTGCGTCGCATTGAAAAGCATGCGTTTCATTATGTATGTGCTCCCACGCGCTGCATTGGCAGGAGGGCACGACAAGTTCACACTACGGGTGTCATGACATAAGCGTCAAAACACGGGTAGCGTGAGCCGGGTTTGCAATCAGGTTGGCAGGTGGTTCATTGTGCCTCGGTAAATGTTGGCAAACTGGGTGTGGCTTGTCTTTGCAAAAGCGTCCGTTGATACCAATCAGCGTCCGGCAATCTGTGCCCATCTGTGCGTGCAGTACGCGCAATCAAGTAGTATTCGCTCTTTATGCCGGGTGAGCGAAATCCCCGTGGTCGGCTGGGGTCAGTGCATCGCTGGAAAATTTGCGGCACTGCACACCAATGTCACTTGCGTTACCTCGCTGAGCAATAAATCAGTGAGTTCGCCGATAAGTGACAACATTCAGGAACCGCGCCTCTAACGCCGCTTCGGGCCGTTAAGCACGCTATTCCAGAATGGCTAACCGGGGGCGAGTATATTGCAAATGAAGGACTTAAGCAAAGATTCAGTGACGTGGCTTGAGGTTGGGGATGAGGCAGAAGGCCAGCGCATTGACAACTTTTTGCTGCATATCGCCAAGGGCGTGCCGAAGAGCCATATCTATCGCATCTTGCGCAGCGGCGAAGTCCGCGTGAATAAGGCGCGGGTGGGTGTTGAATACCGTCTCAAGGTGGGTGACAAGCTGCGCATGCCACCCATACGCGTGGCAGAAAAGCCTGACCAAACGCTGGTTCCGGCACGTGAATTCGCCATCGTGTTCGAGGATGAGGCGGTGATTGTGGTGGATAAGCCGTCGGGTGTCGCGGTGCACGGCGGCAGCGGGGTCAGTTTCGGGGTGATTGAGCAATTGCGGCGGGCGCGGCCGCAAGCCCGGTTTCTTGAACTGGCGCACCGGCTGGACCGTGAAACTTCAGGCCTGCTGGTGGTGGCGAAGAAGCGCGCGGCCTTGACCAAACTACACGACATGTTCCGCGAGGGCGGCATCGCCAAGCGTTACCTGGCGCTGGTCAAGGGAAGCTGGCGCAATGAGTTGCAGCATGTGCGCCTGCCTTTGCTCAAGTATCTGACGGCTGAGGGCGAGCGGCGCGTCAGCGTTGACCCGGCAGGCAAAGCCTCGCATTCCATTATGCGGCTGGTCACCCGCTGGGAAAACTTCAGCCTGCTGGAGGTTGAACTCAAAACCGGACGCACCCACCAGATTCGCGTGCATTTGTCGCACCTGGGTTTCCCGATTGCCGGGGATGACAAATACGGCGATTTTTCACTCAACCGAACCTTGCAGAAAACGGGACTCAGGCGCATGTTTCTGCATGCGGCGCAGTTGAACATGCCGCATCCGCTGAGCGGCGTACCGCTGGCGCTGGCAGCACCCTTGCCGGATGAACTGCGTGATTTTGTCACGCGTCTGGATACTAACGAAAAACGGAGTTATGGCTGATTCATGGCGAGATTTGAACTGATTGTGTTTGACTGGGATGGCACTCTGATGGATTCGACGGGCATGATTGCGGCCTCGATCCAGGCCGTCGCGCGTGACCTGGGCACGACTGTGCCGACGGACGAACAAGCGCGTCACATCATCGGCCTGGGCTTGCAGGATGCCCTGAGCCAGGCCATGCCGGACTTGCCGCCGGCGCGGTACAAGGAAGCGGCCGAACGCTATCGTTATCATTACCTTGGGCGCGACCATGAACTGCTGTTGTTCGCCGGCGCCGCCGAACTGATTGCGGATCTGGCTGAGGCGGGTTTCCAGTTGGCGGTGGCGACAGGCAAGTCGCGCAATGGCCTGGACCGTGCGCTGGCCGCCAGCGGCCTGGGCCGGTATTTTCAGGTGTCACGCTGCGCCGATGAGTGCCATTCCAAGCCGCACCCGCAGATGCTGGAGGAGTTGATCGCGGAATTCGCCGTCTCGCCAGCGACGACTTTGATGATCGGCGATACCACGCATGATTTGCTGATGGCGAAAAACGCCGGCACGCATAGCCTGGCGGTGGCTTATGGCGCGCATCCGCGGCCTTTGCTGGAAGCCGAGGCGCCGCTGTTCTGCGCGGACAACGTGCCGCAACTGGCCGCCTGGTTGCGCACGCATGGCTGATTTTGCATGCTGGCTGTATCCGCAGCATGAGTTATTCGGGATAATTGGCAGGCGTGCCGAGTGGCCGTTATTTCAGGAAATTTTATGACACAGGATCAAAATGCGCTTGTCTGGCTGGATATGGAAATGACCGGCCTCAACCCGGACAGTGACCGCATCATCGAACTGGCGATGGTGGTGACCAATTCGAATCTGGAGGTGATCGCCGAGGCGCCAACCTGGGTAGTGCATCAACCGGATGCCGTGCTGGATGGGATGGATGAATGGAACCGCAATACCCACAAACGCTCCGGCCTGATTGAACGGGTCAAGGCATCGATCCTGGGGGATGCCGATGTCGAAGCGCAGGCGCTGGAATTTTTGCGCCGTTATGTCCCGGTGCGCACTTCGCCGATGTGTGGTAACTCGATTTGCCAGGACCGCCGCTTCATGGCGCGCTACATGCCGAAGCTGGAAGAGTGGTTCCACTACCGCAATCTGGACGTGTCGACGCTGAAGGAGTTATGCAAGCGCTGGAAGCCGGAACTGGCGAAAGGACTGAAAAAACATGGCCGCCACGAGGCCCTGGCGGATATTCTTGAGTCGATTGATGAGCTCAAGTATTACCGCGACAATTTTTTGAAAATCTAGTCGCGACGGTATAGCCGCAAACGCTCTGTTTTATCGCCTGGACGCGAGGTTTCGAGCAGCAGTTTCCAGTTGGCCAGGTTCTTTTCAGTTTTTGGCCTGGTTTGGCTGATCAGATAGCGGCAGGTTCTCGCGCCATCACCACTTACCGTGCGGATGCGATTGAAATAGTCCAGCGAGGCGCGTTGCGCCAGACCCAGATTTCGCCGCACAATGCAGCCGGGGTTTTTGCCAAGGATGCGTGAAAAGTCGGCGCTGACGCTACGGTAACTTTTCCCATAATCGATCCACGGCAGCCAAAGAATGGCCAACAATACCCAGATGCTGGTCAAACCCAGGCTCCAGCGTATGCTTGCCCGCCAAGGCGAGCGTGGCATGCGCAGTGCAAGCACCAGCCAGGCAAATGTCACCGCGATGGCAAGTCCGATGAGGGCCGCCGGGATGTCCGCCACAAATCCGGGGGCGGGCTTGGTGAAGTTCTTGGCGATGCGTGCAGGTGCGCCGGTCAGCATGGCGATGGCGCCCAGCCAGATCAGTCCGGTGATGAGCGAAAAAGTCATCATGCCAAACCAGTCAAATGCATTCGCCGCACCGCGCCGCAGCCTGCCACTGCCGGTAGCGGCAAGCAGGCAGAGCGGTACAAGCGCAGGCAGGATTGCGGTCGGCCTGGCATCACCGAGAAAAAAGATCAGTAACGAAATGCCGGTAGCGGTGAATGGCAGGATCGTTTGCGGCAACCATAGCCGGCGGCGCTCCAGCCACAAATGCCATAACGCCAAAGGCATCAGCGGCCAGCTTGCCCACAACAACATTTCAAGGTGGGCGCAGGTGAAACTATTTTTAGGGATGAGGCTGGCGCGTTCGTTTGACCACCATATTTCAAACAACGCGGGGGCTTGTTGTTTCAGCAGCCATGGCCATGGGAGGATCAAGGCCAGGGCGGTCGCGGCAGCTACCAGCACGCCTATCAGGCTGCCGCGTACGCGCCATGCCGGATGGATAAGCATGAGCAAACCTGCGGCCAGCGGGGCGATTGCCCCGTCAAGGCCTGTACCCAGAAAACTGCTGCCAATGCCCATGCCAAAAAGCAATCCACCCCGGACAGGCCGATGTTGCCAACATGCCAGGCCCAGCAGGGATATCGAATAAGCGGCGACAGCAACGATGGCCGGCTGGGCATCGTGCAATGGAATCAGGAAACCCAGTGTCCCGATAGCCAACAGGGGCGCTATGAGGGCGGCCTGCCTGTCGGCCAGGCGGCGGGTGCTTGCCGATAGCGTCAGAAGAAAAATGGCGCCGAGCAGGGACGAGGCCAGTCGCGCCGCATCATGCCAGGGCAGCATCCAGTGAAATAACTTGCCGCACAGGGCGGCCAGCCAGTAGTAAAGAGGCGGGGTGGCAAGCCATGGATCGCCGGCGATACGCGGTATCAACCAGTTGTCGCTGCTCATGCCGAAGGCAATGCCGAGATGGATGGCATCGTCCGGCTTCCATGGGTCATGTGCAATAGTGCCGGCCAGCAACCAGAGGGCGCAAAGCAGGCAGAGACCAAGCCGCCAGGTTATTGGCGCAGCAGGGGCGTCATGGGCGGTGATATTTGCTTTGGGCATGCGATGAATTTATCCGACGCCAAGAAAAAAAGCAGCCACAAGGCTGCTTTTTCTTGAAACAACAGCCATGCAATCAGGCGGTTGCTGTTTTGTTATATTTCTGGCGGAAACGCTCAACACGGCCAGCCGTATCGACAATCTTCTGCTTGCCGGTATAAAACGGATGGCAGGCCGAGCAGACTTCGATATTCAGGGCCTTGCCACTGGTCGAACGGGTAGTGAATTTATTGCCGCAACTACAGGCCACTTCAATGTCCGTGTAATTCGGGTGGATGCCTTCTTTCATTGTTTTTCCTTTCAGCAACAAGCTGGTTTCGCGCGGCGCGTGGAAGTGGCGCACCGTCAGGGGCGCAGATTATCCGTTAATTTGGAGTTGTTTGCAATCAGCTTCTGCGCATGGCATCGAAAAACTCACCATTATTTTTGGTCGCCTTGACCTTGTCGAGCAGAAACTCCATGGCCTCCATGTCATCCATGTTGTAGAGCAGTTTGCGCAGGATCCACATTTTCTGCAGCACATCCGGCTTGAGCAGCAGTTCTTCGCGGCGTGTGCCTGAGCGATTCACGTTGATGGCCGGATAGACGCGTTTTTCAGCCATGCGCCGGTCCAGGTGGATTTCCATGTTGCCGGTGCCCTTGAATTCTTCATAAATCACATCGTCCATGCGCGAGCCGGTTTCGATCAGCGCGGTGGCGATGATGGTCAGCGAGCCGCCTTCCTCGATATTGCGCGCGGCGCCAAAGAAGCGCTTGGGTTTTTGCAGGGCGTTGGCATCCACGCCGCCGGTGAGCACTTTGCCCGAGGCGGGTTGCACAGTGTTGTAGGCGCGCGCTAGGCGGGTGATGGAGTCCAGCAGAATCACCACGTCTTTCTTGTGTTCAACCAGGCGCTTGGCTTTTTCGATGACCATTTCAGCGACTTGAACATGGCGTGTAGCCGGTTCGTCGAAGGTTGAGGCGATGACTTCGCCCTTCACGGTGCGGGTCATTTCGGTGACTTCTTCGGGACGCTCATCAATCAGCAGCACGATGAGCACGACGTCAGGATGATTGGCGGTGATGGCGCGGGCAATGTGCTGCATCATCACTGTCTTACCGCTCTTCGGGCTGGCGACCAGCAAGCCGCGCTGTCCCTTGCCGATCGGCGCGATCATGTCGATGATGCGGCTGGTGATATTTTCTTCGGTACGGATATCACGCTCGAGGAGCATGTGTTCGGTGGGGTGCAGCGGCGTCAGGTTTTCAAACAGGATCTTGTGCTTGCCAACCTCGGGCGACTCGCCATTGACGCGATCTACCTTGACCAGGGCGAAGTAGCGTTCGCCATCACGCGGGGTGCGGATTTCACCTTCGATGGTGTCGCCTGAATGCAGGTTGAAGCGGCGTACCTGGCTGGGACTGATGTAGATGTCGTCAGGCGTGGCCAGGTAGGATGATTCCGGGGTGCGCAAAAAGCCAAAGCCGTCAGGCAGGATTTCCAGCACGCCATCGCCGAAGATGGTTTCGCCTTTTTTGGCCTGGTTTTTCAGCAGGGCGTAGATCAGCTCCTGCTTGCGCAGCCGGTTGGCGTTTTCAATATGATCGGCGTCCGCCATTTCGAGTAACTGGCTGACATGAATGGCTTTGAGTTCGGATAGATGCATGGACTACCTGCAGGATGGCCACGGCGCAAGGCAGCGTGGCAGGAGGAGGGTAAAGAGGATGGATGCGTGTTTTAACGCCAGGACGCCATTGGGGAAATGGCGTGAACTTTATTGCTCAGGCGCGAGCCGGATATCGACTCCGGGGGGCAATGTAACGGGATCAGAGGTTGTTGTCAATAAATGCGGTGAGCTGCGATTTGGACAGGGCGCCGACTTTTTGCGCTTCCATCACGCCGCCCTTGAACAGCAGCAGGGTGGGGATGCCACGGATGCCGAATTCACCGGGCGTCTTGGGGTTGTCATCGATATTCAATTTGGCGATGCGCAGCTTGCCGGCGTAGTCTTTCGCCACATCTTCAAGGATGGGGGCAATCATTTTGCAGGGGCCGCACCATTCAGCCCAGAAATCGACCAGGGTAGGTATGGCAGCGTCAAGCACTTCACTTTTGAAAGTGCCATCGGTGACGTGGATAATGTGTTCGCTCATGAATTCCTCTGGGGTTTTTGCTTGGGTTGCGGTGTGATTACAGGAGCATCCTAGCAAAAAAAACTGCCGGATGAAACACGCCCTGTGTGCCAACGGGCTGGCTCAATGATACATTTATCATCCAGACTGGAGTAATGATATGACTTATGTAGTGACCGAATCCTGTATCAAGTGCAAATATACCGATTGTGTCGATGTCTGTCCCGTGGACTGTTTCCATGAGGGGCCGAATTTCCTGGTGATTGATCCTGACGAGTGCATCGACTGTACCCTGTGTGTCGCGGAATGTCCCGCCGAGGCCATCTTCGCCGAGGATGATGTGCCCGCCGGGCAGGTGCAGCTCATCCAGTTGAATGCCGAACTCGCCAAGAAATGGCCGGTGATTACCGAGCGCAAGGAGCCGCCAGCCGACGCGGATGAATGGAAGAACGTGCCCGGCAAGCTGTCCATGCTGGAACGTTAATTCATATTCCATAAGATTGCAGGCTGCACTAACGCTCATGACGGTGAAGGCCACCTACGGATGATGAAACACGCGAAAGACGGCATAAAGACCCGCCCCCTCCCGTCCTCCCC
>JBAQUE010000335.1:0-2309 GCA_049297315.1 Rugosibacter sp. | reverse complement strand
GCTCAGGAAACACCATCCGTTCTAGAATGATCGGAGCATCCGGATCACACAGAGTTTCACCAGTAGTGACATCCTTAAGTCCAACACACGCCGCAATATCCCCAGCCAAAACCTCCTTGATTTCTTCCCGGTTGTTTGCGTGCATTTGTAGTATCCGGCCGATGCGCTCCTTTTTGCCTTTGACGGAGTTATAGACTGTCGCACCTGAACTCAAGACACCGGAATAGACACGAATAAACGTAAGTTGGCCGACAAATGGATCAGTCATCAACTTGAATGCGAGAGCTGAAAACTTTTCGCTGTCGTCCGCCTTGCGGAAGGTTTCTTTCTCCCTCTCGTCAACACCCGCCATCGGAGGAATATCGACTGGCGAAGGAAGAAAATCAATAACCGCATCCAGCATGCGCTGAACGCCTTTATTCTTGAAGGCTGAACCACATAGCATTGGCTGTATCTCACAGGCAATAGTACGCTGACGCAAACCCAGTTTGATTTTCTCTTCAGAAAGATCGCCATTCTCCAGGTACTCATTCATCAACTCTTCAGACGCTTCAGCCGCAGCCTCAATCATCTGCTCACGCCATTTCTCAGCCACCTCCTGTGATTCTGCCGGAATATCGCCGTAAGTAAACTTCATGCCCTGTGAAGCCTCATCCCAAATGATGGATTTCATCTTAATCAAATCCACTACACCAGTAAAAGAGTCTTCAGCACCAATCGGGATGACGACTGGAACAGGATTCGCCTTCAAGCGGGCCTTCATCTGATCAACAACTTTGAAGAAGTTGGCGCCAGAGCGATCCATTTTGTTAACAAACGCCAAGCGCGGCACCTTGTACTTGGTTGCCTGCCGCCAGACGGTTTCCGACTGGGGCTGCACCCCACCGACCGCGCAATACACCATACACGCACCATCCAGCACACGCATCGACCGCTCGACCTCAATCGTGAAATCAACGTGCCCCGGTGTATCAATGATATTGAAACGATGCTCTGGAAGCGACATATCCATGCCCTTCCAGAAACACGTTGTAGCTGCCGAGGTGATCGTGATACCCCGCTCTTGCTCCTGCTCCATCCAGTCCATGGTGGCGGCGCCATCGTGCACTTCGCCAATTTTGTGATTAACCCCTGTATAAAACAGAATCCGCTCGGTAGTGGTAGTTTTCCCTGCATCAATGTGCGCGGAAATACCTATGTTTCGATAATGCTGAATGGGAGTCTTGCGGGCCACTTGATTTACCTGCCTTATCTAAGCTAAACCGCCTTGCAACCTTGATAAAAGAGGTGGCAGGGCGGCATAAAAACATACGGAATCCTTACCCGACTACAGCAAGGAACAACAACGTGATCTACTCAGAAACGGAAATGCGAGAAAGCCTTATTGGCTTCAGCCATGCGATGCACCTCTTCGCGCTTCTTCATCGCGGCGCCGCGCCCCTCGGAAGCCTCCAGAAGCTCAGCAGCAAGCCGCTGCCCCATTGACTTCTCGGAGCGCTTACGCGCCGCCTCACGCAACCAACGCATAGAGAGCGCCATGCGTCGCGAAGGACGAACTTCGACCGGAACCTGATAATTGGCGCCACCAACCCGACGGCTCTTGACCTCAACGACTGGCTTGACATTATTGACGGCGAGCGAAAAGACTTCAAGCGGATCTTTCCCACTCTTGGACTGAATCTGCTCGAAGGCACCGTAAACGATACGCTCCGCGACAGACTTTTTACCGCTGTCCATCAACACATTGACAAACTTTGAAAGATCGACGCTGCCGAATTTCGGATCAGGCAGAATGTCACGCTTAGGAACTTCACGACGACGGGGCATAGTATCTCCTTAGATCCCGGTTAGGCAGCCTTGGGCCGCTTGGCACCGTACTTCGAACGGCTTTGTTTACGATCCTTGACGCCTTGGGTGTCAAGACTACCCCGCACGATGTGATACCGCACACCAGGAAGATCCTTTACCCGGCCACCACGAATCAGCACGACCGAGTGCTCCTGCAGATTGTGCCCCTCGCCGCCAATATAGGAGATAACCTCGAAACTGTTGGTCAAGCGAACTTTGGCTACCTTGCGTAACGCAGAGTTTGGTTTCTTCGGTGTCGTTGTATAGACACGGGTACATACCCCGCGCTTGGCCGGGCTGTTGCCAAGAGCTGGAACCTTGCTTTTTGACTGCTGCGCTTGACGCGGTTTGCGGACAAGCTGGTTAATCGTGGGCATATGTATATCCTGAATTCGGTATGCTGCAGGTTATGGCAGAAGACATTTCATCTGCAAAGGGGCGAAATTATAGGGGGGTATCTC
>JBAQUE010000334.1:0-21739 GCA_049297315.1 Rugosibacter sp. | reverse complement strand
TTGATGCATCAGCACTGCGCGAAGACGGTCAGCGGGGATTGATTTTGGGGCAGGCAGAAGATTCCGATACAGCGCAATAAGTAAAACTTCCTCGCTCGCTGCGCGATTTGTTGTTGTAAAAGAGGATGAGCCGAAAAGAGTCGCTATCGCGGCTCTTGGTTTATCTGGCTAGCCGATAGATTGGCGAATGACCTCGCGCAATGTGCGCAAATCACCGAAGGAGTAAGCCACCGTCACAGTTGGTCGTAAGCGGCGTCTTCGTCGTTATTCCATACCGCTGCGAAGCTCGCTTCGCTGGCGCGGGCGGCGGCAGTCACCAGGCGATGCTCATCCTCGCGCGTGCGCAGAAAATCCACGAAGTCCTCAACCTCCGCCAGTCGCTGCGGCGGCAACTGCCTGATCTTTTCGATTAACACTTGCTCGGTTGCGCTCATTGTATTTACTCCTGTCGAGTCGGTGACATACTCAGTCGGGCTAAATGAACTGGGGCTGCATGCACAGACGTGTCGGGATTGTACGGTGATTTATGCGTTGGCGGTTTCAAGCCATAGACGCTAAACCAAAGGGCGGCGGCCAAGAGAAGACATGAGTTGCCGTATCATCAGAGCCGATTTTTTGACATTGGTTGCTTTACGGACATGGCGCGATGGTGTTTAACCGAGAATTGGAGGATGCTAATTTGAAGCTTACCGTGCAACCTGCAAGTGGAGATAAGTCATCGCCATTTTACGAATGGCATGGTGATGCACTGTGCGAAGCCAAGGCCGCGCTGATGAGAGGTGATGCATATTTCATCGATTGGAATTTGGCTAAAAAACTGTTGCTCGATGATGCCGTAATACACGCAGGAGATAAGACGACGTAATGCACAACTTCAATCTTATCGGCCGCATGCTGCGGCGTGACTGGCGGGCAGGCGAGCTGACGGTGCTGGGCATCGCCATCCTGCTGGCGGTGGCGGCGTTGACCAGCGTGGGGTTTCTCACCGACCGGGTTGAGCGTGCGCTGAAGCTGGAGGCGCATCAGTTGCTGGGTGGCGATTTGCTGCTCACTGCCGACCATCCGTGGGCCGCCGATTACTCGCGCGAAGCGGCGGCGCGCGGTATGCGCGTGGCGCAAAGCGTGGTGTTCCCGAGCATGGTGCAGCATCAGGGCGCCGCACAGTTGATAGAGGTCAAGGCGGTTTCCGAGGGGTATCCGTTGCGCGGGTCGCTACGCATCCCGCCGGGCTTGAACACGGCGGATGCGGCTACGCGGCGTGTGCCGGGCCGTGGCGCGGCCTGGCCGGATGAGCGTTTGGCGACGGCGCTGGCGCTGACGCCGGGCGCGACGCTAACGCTGGGGCAGATGCCGCTGGCCATGGATGCGCTGCTGACGATGGAGCCGGATCGCGGCACGAACCTGTTCGCCATTGCACCGCGTTTGATGATCAACGTGGATGATCTGCCGGCGACCGGCTTGATCCAGCAAGGCAGCCGCGTGACGTATCGCCTGCATCTGGCGGGTGAGCCAAAGGTTGTGGCCGGTTTCGAGCAATGGGCCAAGGCGCGGCTGGGGCGCGGCGAAAAGCTGGAAAGCCTGGATAACGCGCGGCCGGAAATCCGCACCATGACGGACCGCGCGCAACGCTTTTTGCGGCTGGCGGCGCTGCTGGCGGTGATCCTCGCGGCGGTGGCCGCCGCCTTGTCCGCCGAGCGGTATATGCGGCGGCATCTGGATGGCTGCGCGGTGATGCGCTGCATGGGCGCGTCGGGCGCGCAACTGCTGCTGATCCATGGCGGCGAGTTTCTCTGCTTTGGCCTGGTCGCCACGCTGGCCGGTTGCGGGCTGGGTTATGCCGTGCAGGCGGCGTTGCAGCAACTGCTCGCCGGGATGCTGGTGACGGCCTTGCCCGAGCCTTCGCTGCTGCCCTGGCTGCATGGCTTCCTGGTCGGGCTGATTTTGATTGTCGGTTTCGCCATGCCGCCGCTGCTGCGTTTGAAAAATGTGCCGACCTTGCGCGTGCTGCGCCGCGAATTCGCCACGGCGGAAGCGGCCTCGGTGTCCGCTTATCTGCTCGGTGCGGTGTTGCTGGCGCTGCTGATGTTGTGGATGGCGGCCAGCCTGCGCTTGGGGCTCATCGTGCTGGCCGGATTCCTTGCCGCGCTGGCGGTGTTTGCCTTGGCGGTGCATGGGCTGGTGGCGCTGCTGCGTTTTGTGCGGCCAAACGGCGCGGGTTATGGCTGGCGGCATGGGCTGGTGAATCTGCGCCGGCGTTTGAACGCGACACTGGTGCAGGCGGTCGCCCTGGCGCTGGGGCTGACGGCGCTGCTGCTGCTCGCGCTGGCGCGCGGCGATTTGCTGGCGAGCTGGCAAAAAAGCGTGCCGCCCGATGCGCCGAACCGTTTTGTGATCAATATCCAGCCTGATCAGCGTATCGCCATCGCCGATTTTTTCACGCAGCGCGGGCTGACGCCGCCAGCGCTGGCGCCGATGGTGCGCGGGCGGCTGGTGGCGATCAATGGTGTGGCGGTCGAGCCGAAAAACTACGCGGATGACCAAGCGCAGCGGCTGGTGGATCGTGAATTCAATTTGTCCTGGTCGGCCGAACTGCCGTCAGACAACCGCGTGACCAGCGGGCGCTGGCATGGCGCCAGCCATGCGGCGGAATTTTCGGTGGAGCAGGGCATTGCCGATACGCTGCACCTCAAGCTGGGTGATGAGTTGCAGTATGACATTGCCGGGCAGCGCATCGCCGCGCCGATTACTTCGCTGCGCAAGCTGGACTGGGATTCGATGCGGGTGAATTTTTTCGTGATGGCGTCGCCTGGTTTGCTGGATGCCGCGCCGGCCAGCTACATCACCAGTTTTCACCTGCCGCCTGCGCGTGCGGCGCTGGCGACGGCGCTGGTCAGGGCGTTTCCCAACCTGACGGTGATTGATATCGCCGCCGTGATGCGCCAGTTGGACGCCATGCTCGGACAAATTGTGCAGGCCATCAGCCTGGTATTCGGCTTCGCCATGCTGGCCGGTATGGCGGTGCTGTATGCGGCGCTGCAATCCGGCAGCGATGAGCGCCAGCATGAGCTGGCCGTGCTGCGCGCGCTGGGCGCGCGGCATGGGCAACTGCGGCGTGCGCTGCTGGCTGAGTTCCTGATGCTGGGCGCAGTCGCCGGCCTGCTCGCCGGTTTCGCCGCCAGCCTGATCGGCTGGGGGCTGGCGCACTTTGCGTTTCAACTCGACTATGCGCCATCGCCGCGCTGGCTGCTGGCCGGTTTGCTGGCTGGCAGCGGCATCGTTGCCATCGTCGGCTGGCTGGGTTCGGCGCATTTGCTGCGCGACCCGGTCATGCCGGCGTTGCGGGCTTGATGCCAGGAAGGGTGGGGAGAGAAGGGAGAAGGGTGCTTCGGCGTGATAAAATTTGCGCCATTTCACGCAGCGGCCACATGCGATTTCTGTGGCCGTGTTTGTTCTGGAGCCTCCAAGTATGCCGCTTGTCATTACCCTGCCTGATGGATCAACGCGCGATTATCCGCAGCCACTGACTGTTGCCGATGTCGCCGCCTCGATCGGCGCGGGTCTCGCCAAGGCGGCGCTGGCCGGGCGTGTGGATGGCAAGCTGGTGGATACTTCCAGCCTGATTGCGCATGATGCGCAACTGGCCATCGTCACCGACAAGGATGCCGATGGGGTGGAGGTGATACGCCATTCAACAGCGCATTTGCTGGCTTATGCGGTCAAGGCGTTGTTCCCCGAGGCGCAGGTGACGATAGGCCCGGTGATCGACAACGGCTTTTATTACGACTTCGCCTACAAGCGTCCCTTCACGCCGGAAGATCTTGCCGCTATCGAGCAGCGCATGGCGGAGCTGGCGAAAAAGGATTTTCCCGTCACCCGCGAGGTCTGGGCGCGTGATGATGCGGTGGCATTTTTCAAATCCATCGGCGAGCATTACAAGGCCGAGCTGATCGCGGCGATTCCTGCGGAGCAGGATGTGTCGCTCTACCGCGAGGGCGATTTCGTCGACCTCTGCCGTGGGCCGCATGTGCCGTCCACCGGCAAGCTCAAGGTGTTCAAGTTGATGAAAGTCGCCGGCGCCTATTGGCGCGGCGATTCGAAAAACGAGATGTTGCAGCGGATTTACGGCACGGCCTGGGCGAAGAAGGACGAGCTGGATGCGCATCTGCACATGCTTGAAGAAGCCGAAAAGCGCGACCACAGGAAGCTGGGTCGCCAGCTCGACCTGTTCCATCTGCAAGAAGAAGCCCCCGGCATGGTGTTCTGGCATCCGCATGGCTGGACGGTGTGGCAGGAAGTCGAGCAGTACATGCGCCGCGTGTATCGCGACAACGGCTATCAGGAAGTGCGCTGCCCGCAGATTCTTGAGCGCACGCTGTGGGAAAAATCCGGCCACTGGGAGCATTACCACGAGCACATGTTCACCACCGAGTCGGAAAAACGCGACTATGCGGTGAAGCCGATGAACTGCCCCGGTCATGTGCAGATTTTCAATACCGGCATCCGCTCCTATCGCGACCTGCCGCTGCGTTATGGCGAATTTGGTTCCTGCCACCGCAACGAGCCTTCGGGCGCGCTGCACGGCGTGATGCGCGTGCGCGGCTTCACGCAGGATGACGGGCATATTTTCTGTACCGAGGACCAGATTCAGCAGGAAGTGACTGTCTTCAACGATCTGGTGCGCCAGGTGTATGCCGACTTCGGCTTTACCGAGGTGGCGGTCAAACTGGCGCTACGCCCGGCCAGCCGCGTCGGTGAAGATGCTTCATGGGACAAGGCGGAAAATGCCTTGCGTGCATCACTCACGGCCAGCGGCTTGAGCTGGGAGGAACTACCCGGCGAAGGCGCGTTCTATGGCCCGAAGATTGAATTCCACATCAAGGACGCGATTGGCCGCTCCTGGCAATGTGGCACGGTGCAGGTTGATTTTTCGATGCCGCAGCGCCTGGACGCTGAATTTGTCGGTGAAGACAACGCGCGCCATACGCCGGTGATGCTGCATCGGGCGATCCTCGGTTCGCTGGAGCGCTTCATCGGCATCCTGATCGAAAACCATGCTGGCGCCTTCCCCTTGTGGCTGGCGCCGGTGCAGGTGGTGGTGATGAATATCTCTGAAGCACAGGCGGGTTATGCGGTCGAAGTGACCCGGTTATTGCAGAAAGCTGGCCTGCGTGCCGAATCCGATTTGCGCGGAGAGAAAATTAACTATAAAATACGCGAACATAGTTTATTGAAGCGGCCTTACATCGTTGTTGTAGGTGACAAGGAAAAAGCCGCCGGGTTGGTCGCTTTGCGTGCCCGTGGCAATCAAGATCTCGGGCAGATGTCCCCACAAGCCTTGATTGAACGCCTGCTGAATGAAAAAAACAGCAAGGGTAGGGATGTTGTTGCGGCCTGATATTTTGTTTTTATGGAGATTTGAACCATCGCTCAAGAAAAGTCGCAGCGTCTGAATGACGAAATTACCTCGCCGGAAGTGCGTTTGGTGGGGGCGGATGGAGAGCAGTTAGGTATTGTTCCAGTTCGTCAGGCGTTGGCCTTGGCCGAAGAGGCGGAGCTGGATCTGGTGGAAATCGCACCGATGGCGACACCGCCGGTGTGCAAGATCATGGACGTTGGCAAGTTCAAGTATCAGGAAGCCAAACGTCAGCACGAGGCAAAACTGAAGCAGAAGCAGGTGCTGGTGAAGGAAGTCAAGTTTCGCCCAGGTACGGATGAAAATGATTACCAGATCAAGTTGCGCAACGTGGTGAAGTTTCTCGGTGAAGGCGACAAGGCAAAAATTACCTTGCGTTTTCGTGGCCGCGAAATGGCCCACCAGGAAATTGGCATGCGCATGCTGGAACGCATCAAGGCCGATCTTGAGCAGCAGGCGCTGGTGGAACAGTGGCCGAAAATGGAAGGGCGCCAATTGGTGATGGTGCTGGCGCCATCCAAGAAAAAGGCGCCACATTGATATAGTTGTTGTAGTTGAAAGAATTCTTCCGCCGGGCGCAAGCCGGGCGGGGTTTAGAAGTGATGGCGGGTCATCAAGCATTCCCAAGGCGGGAAACACCTGGCTGTCATGTCATAGGGAGATCTTCGATGCCGAAGATGAAGACCAAGAGCGGTGCCAAGAAGCGCTTTATCGTGCGCGCTTCGGGCAGTATCAAGCGCTCGCAGGCGTTCAAGCGCCATATTCTTACCAAGAAAACCACCAAGACCAAGCGTCAGTTGCGCGGTATGCTCACGGTGAATGCCTCTGATGTCAAATCCGTTCGCGCGATGCTGCCGAACGCTTAAGGAGAGCTGACATGTCCAGAGTAAAACGTGGTGTAACGGCGCACGCGCGCCACAAGAAAGTTCTCGACCTGGCCAAGGGTTACCGCGGCCGTCGCAGCAAGGTTTACCGTATCGCCAAAGAGGCGGTGATGAAGGCCGGGCAATATGCCTACCGTGACCGTCGCCAACGCAAACGCCAGTTCCGCGTGCTGTGGATCGCCCGTATCAACGCCGGTGCGCGTGAATTGGGCATGAAGTACAGCACCCTGATGAATGGCCTGAAAAAGGCATCCATCGAGGTGGATCGCAAGGTGCTGGCCGATCTGGCGGTGTTCGACAAACCGGCATTCGCCGCCCTGGCGGACCAGGCTAGGGCCAGGCTGTCGGCCTGACCGTCGCATGACACAGAGAGGGAGGCCCGGGATTATCGGGCCTCCTTTTTTGATTGTGGTTCTGTTTTCTTACTTGATGCGTAATGGATAACCTGGAACAACTTGTCACCTCGGCCATTGCCGATTTCGCGCTGGCCACCGGACCTGCCCCGCTGGAGGATGCCAAGGCGCGCTATCTGGGCAAGGAAGGTTCGCTCACCGTGTTGCTCAAAGGCCTGGGCAAATTGCCGCCGGACGAACGCAAGAGCGCAGGTGCGGCGATCAACGTGGCCAAGGAGCGCATAGAGTCGGCGCTGGTGACACGGCGCGAAGCGCTGAAAAACGCCCAGCTTGAAGCACAACTCGCGGCCGAGGCGCTGGACATCACGCTGCCGGGGCGCGGCATGCCGCGTGGCGCGCTGCATCCGGTGATGAAAAGCCTTGAACGCATCGAGCAACTTTTCCGCTCGATTGGTTTTGCCGTGGCCGATGGCCCCGAGATTGAAACCGATTGGCATAATTTCACCGCGCTGAACACGCCGGAAAACCATCCCGCGCGTTCCATGCACGATACGTTTTATCTGCAAGGTGAGGACGGTAAGGTGCTTGATGACGTGCTGCTGCGTACGCACACCAGCCCGGTGCAGATCCGTACCATGCTGGCGCATGTCGAGCGTTTCAAGCATCTCGAAACGCTGCCCGAGCTGCGTGTGATCTGCCCCGGCCGCGTGTATCGCGTCGATTCCGATGCCACGCATTCACCGATGTTCCACCAGGTCGAAGGCCTGTGGATTGGCGAGAACATCAGCTTTGCCGACCTCAAGGGCGTGGTCGCCGATTTCCTGCGCCGGTTTTTTGAATCTGACGATCTCAAGGTGCGCTTTCGCCCCTCCTTTTTTCCCTTCACCGAACCGTCCGCCGAAATTGACGTGGCCTTCATGGATGGCCCGCTGCAGGGCCGCTGGCTGGAGATTGCCGGTTGCGGCATGGTGCATCCGAATGTGCTGCGCTTTGGCGGCTTCGATGCGGAAAAGTACACCGGCTTTGCGTTTGGCATGGGGCCGGACCGGCTGACCATGCTGCGCTATTCCATTCCCGACCTGCGCCTGTTCTTCGAAGGCGATTTGCGCTTTCTGGCGCAATTTCACTAACGCGCATGGTCAGAAAATACTATCCGTTGATGATGAAACACGCGAAAAGCGGCATAAAGACCCGCCCCTCCCATCCGCTATGCGGCCCACGGCTGGCTTTGCACAACCAGCCGGCTGCGGCGGCGCGACGCTTGCGTCGCGTATTCCCGCCTCGCCCCCTCGCGGGGAGGCTTCTAGCCGGTTCGCTGCGCTCGTGTATTACACAGTGCGCTTGCCAAAGTATTTCACGCTAATTAGCTACAGGCGAATCGAGTCATGCAATTTTCCGAATCCTGGTTGCGCAGCCTGTGCAATCCTCCGCTATCTAGCGAGGCGCTATGCCATTTGCTGACCATGGCCGGGCTTGAAGTTGAGGAAGTGAAGCCCGTAGCGCCGGATTTTTCCGGCGTCGTGGTCGCCCAGGTGCTGAGCGCAGAAAAGCATCCGGATGCGGACAAGCTCAAGCTCTGCTCGGTCGATGCAGGGCAGGGCGAGCCTTTGCAGATTGTCTGCGGTGCGCCGAATGTCGCCGCCGGGATGAAAGTTCCCTGTGCGCTGGTCGGCGCCAACTTGCCGGGTCTCGAAATCAGGCAGGCCAAGGTGCGCGGCGTCGCCAGCTTTGGCATGCTCTGCTCGGCGCGCGAACTGGGCATTGCGGATGACCATGGCGGACTGCTGGCCTTGCCTGATGATGCCGTCATTGGCGCTGATATCCGCACCGCGCTGGATCTTGACGACCATCTGATTACCCTCAAGCTGACGCCAAACCGTGCGGATTGCTTGTCGCTGCTGGGCATTGCGCGCGAACTGTCGGCCTTGACCGGCGCGCCGCTGATGCAGCCGGAAGTCACGCCGGTCGCTGCGGTGCATGACGCGCAGCGGACGATTGTTCTTGATGCGCCCGCTGCCTGCCCACGTTATTGTGGCCGCATCGTGCGTGGCGTGAATACGCAAGCCGCGACGCCGGAATGGATCAAGCGGCGCATCGAACGCAGCGGTGTGCGTTCGATTTCAGCCGTCGTCGATATCACCAATTACGTCATGCTGGAACTCGGTCAGCCATTGCATGCGTTCGATAACGCCAAGCTTTCCGGCGCGATCCATGTGCGCTATCCGCAGCCGCAGGAAAGCCTGTTGCTGCTCAACGGCCAGCAGATCGAGCCGACAGCGCAAACGGCCTTGATCGCTGACGACGTGCAAGCGCTGGCGCTGGCTGGTGTGATGGGTGGCGAACTGTCCAGCGTGACCGATGCAACCACGGATATTTTTCTGGAAAGCGCATTTTTCTCGCCAGTGGCGATTGCCGGCAAGGCACGCGCGCTGGGTTTTTCGTCGGATGCCGCGCACCGCTACGAGCGCGGTGTTGATTTCAACTTGCCGCGCCAGGCGCTGGAGCACGCCACGCAGTTGATTATCGCCTGTTGCGGCGGCCAACCAGGTGCGATTGCTGAAGCCGTCTCTGCCGCAGACTTGCCCGCGCGCAAACCGGTGCGCCTGCGTCCGGCGCGCGCCGCCAAGGTGCTGGGCATTGAAGTCACCACCGAGCGGGCGGCGAGTTTGCTCGGCGGGCTGTGCCTGGGTGTCGAACCGCAGGGCGCGGGTTTGCTGGTTACGCCGCCGTCCTTCCGCTTCGATATTGAAATCGAGGAAGACCTGATTGAAGAAATAGCCCGCATCCATGGCTATGACAACATCCCGGCCGTGCCGCCAATAGCGCAGGCGGCCATGATGCCCGCCACGGAGCGCAGCCGCACCGCCATGCAAGTGCGCCATCTGGTGGCCGGGCGCGGTTATCACGAGGTGGTGACCTACAGCTTTGTCGAGGCGGCATGGGAAGCCGATTTTGCCGCGAATGCGCAGCCGATTACCCTGGCTAATCCCATCGCCAGCCAGATGGGCGTGATGCGTTCAACGCTGATCGGCGGTTTGGTCGGCGCCTTGATCACCAACCGCAAGCGGCAGACCGAGCGGGTGCGCGTATTCGAGATTGGCCGCTGTTTCAGCAAGGATGAACAAGCGACCCCGGTGCCTGGTTTTGAACAGCCCTTGCGTCTGGCGAGCCTGGCCGCCGGACTTGCTGCGCCGGAACAGTGGGGTCTGCCCGCGCGCCGTGTGGATTTTTATGATGTGAAGGCGGACATTGAAGCCCTGCTTTCACCACGCCTTGCCAGTTTTGAAAAAATTGACCATCCGGCGCTGCATCCCGGGCGCAGCGCCAGGGTGGTTGTGCAAGGCAAGCCGATAGGTATGCTCGGCGAATTGCATCCGCGCTGGGTGCAAAAATACGAGCTGGGCAGCGCACCTGTGGTGTTTGAACTTGACCTGGCCGCGTTGCTGGAAACGCCGGCGATTGCATACGCCGAAGTTTCGCGTTTCCCTGCCGTTGTGCGCGACATTGCGCTGGTTGTGCCACAAACCCAGGCAGCGGGCACGCTGCAGGCCGCGCTGCGCGCTGCCGCGCCCGCCATCGTGCGCGATGTCGAACTGTTCGATGTGTATCAAGGAAAAGGCTTGAGCGAGACACAAAAGAGTCTTGCTTTTCACATAGTTATGCAAGATACTCAACGTACTCTTGAAGATGTCGAGGTTGAGGCAGTGGTAGCCAAGTTGGTGGCCGTGGCGCAAAACGACTTTGCCGCAAGTCTTCGTTAAAAACCTGTTGCTGGAGCACGTATGACATTGACCAAAGCCGAGCTTGCCGATCTCCTGTTTGAAAAGGTAGGGCTGAACAAGCGCGAGGCGAAAGACATGGTTGAAGCTTTTTTTGACGAAGTGAGGAGTGCGCTGGAAAGCGGTGACGACGTCAAGCTATCGGGTTTCTGCAATTTCCAATTGCGCGACAAGCCGCAACGCCCTGGGCGCAACCCGAAAACCGGCGAAGCGATACCTATTACTGCGCGCCGTGTCGTGACTTTCCATGCCAGCCAGAAGCTCAAGATGGCTGTTGAGGCATTCCCGCGTGGCGATACCCAGCAATAGCCGGGAAGAGTTGCCGCCGATCCCCGCCAAGCGTTACTTCACCATCGGTGAAGTCAGCGAGCTGTGCGGTGTCAAACCCCATGTGCTGCGTTACTGGGAGCAGGAGTTCACGCAGTTGCGCCCGGTCAAACGGCGCGGCAACCGGCGCTATTACCAGCATCACGAGGTCCTGCTCGCACGCCGTATTCGTGAGCTGCTGTACCAGGAAGGTTTTACGATCAATGGCGCCCGGCATCGGCTGGAAGAGCATGCAGAGGCAAAGCCGCAGGTGCAGGGCGATAGTGAACCGTTGGTAAAAAATACAGCATCGCTACGAAATGAAATCACGGCAATCATCAATTTGCTGCGCGCAGATGAGGGTAAGTAGCACTTCCTTTGCTATACTGCACGTTCGTCGGGGCGTGGCGCAGCCTGGTAGCGCACTTGCATGGGGTGCAAGGGGTCGCGAGTTCGAATCCCGCCGCCCCGACCAAATAGAATTAAACAGATAGGCCAGTCTTCGGACTGGCCTTTTGTTTTTAAGCCGGCAGGGTGGCAATTGGGGTATCTGTATTGTGAAGGCGTATCTGCATGACTCATGCACTCGTGATATGTTCTTGATCCAATGTGCAAAAAAGTCGGTGGCCCAAGGGTGCTTTCCAGAGACGGGCGCAAGCCTGCGGGGCGCGCCGGCGATACGGCGGTGATAGGCCATGCCATGCTTTGAGCGCACCATCGGCATCGATTATTCGGGCGCTAAAACACCCAACGTCAGCCTGAAGGGCTTGCGCGTTTATCTGGCGCAGGGCGATACCCCGGCCGAGGAAGTCTTGCCGCCGCCCGGCCCGCGAAAATACTGGACGCGGCGCGGCATGGCGGAATGGCTGGCGGAGCGCCTGGCCGAAGACGTGCCGACGCTGGTCGGCATCGACCACGGGTTTTCCTTCCCGCTGCGCTATTTCGAGGCGCATCATCTGCCGCTGGATTGGCCGGCCTTTCTCGACGATTTTCAGTGGCATTGGCCGACGGATGCCGATCACACTTGGGTCGACTCCATTCGCTACGGCCTGCGCGGTGACGGTGCGGCGCGCATGGGTAATTCGCGCTGGCGGCGACTTTGCGAGGAGCGCTGCAAGGCGAAGTCGGTGTTCCATTTTGACGTGCAGGGCTCAGTGGCAAAATCCACCCATGCTGGCATTCCCTGGCTGCGCTACCTGCGCGAGCAGCTTGGCGCGCGGGTACATTTCTGGCCCTTCGATGGTTGGGATATTCTGGCGGGACATTCGGCAGTGGCGGAAGCCTATCCCGCGCTGTGGAAAAATGCCTACGCGCCGGAGGGGCGCACGCCAGATCAGCATGATGCCTACGCGGTCGCCACCTGGCTGCGTCAGGCTGACCGCGACGGTCGCCTGCTGGCGGCGCTCAAGCCGGACTTATTAACATCGCAGCGCGCGCTGGCACAGGTGGAGGGCTGGATTCTGGGGGTGGGGTAGCGCTGGGTGTGTAAAAAGTCGGCGATGGCGAGACGGCGGCAAATGGCTTTATCGCTCCCGAAAAAAACTGATTTGCCGCGTGGATGCAAAGCAAAAAAGGGTTTCCGGTTGATCGCCGGAAACCCTTTTTGCTGACTTGCGGCTCCAGGCTTAGCCGGGTTGTTTGGTTAACCGCAGATACGGCTTGAGCGTTTTCCAGCCAGCAGTGAAAATACCCTTGGCTTCTTCGTCGGATACGGCCGGTACGATAATGACATCGTCACCGTTTTTCCAATTCACCGGTGTGGCGACACGATGCTTGGCGGTGAGCTGCATTGAGTCCAGCACGCGCAGTATTTCATCAAAGTTGCGCCCGGTAGTCATCGGGTAGGTCATCATCAACTTGATTTTCTTGTCCGGCCCGACGATGAAAACCGAACGGACGGTCGCATTCGTGGCGGCTGTGCGGCCTTCCGCAGTACCGGCTTCATCCGCGGGCAGCATGTTGTACAGCTTGGCCACAGCCAGGTCGCTATCGCCGATCATCGGATAGTTGACCGCATGGCCTTGGGTTTCTTCAATATCCTTTTCCCATTGGACGTGCCTATCTACGGGGTCCACGCTCAAGCCGATCACTTTGCAGTTGCGCTTGGCAAATTCAGGGGCCAGTTTCGCCACATAGCCGAGTTCGGTGGTGCACACCGGGGTGAAGTCCTTCGGGTGGGAAAACAGGATGGCCCAGCCATTGCCGATCCACTCATGGAAGTTGATGGCGCCCTGGGTGGTGGCCGCCGTAAAGTTGGGAGCTTCATCATTGATGCGTAGCGACATGTTTATTCTCCTTGCGGGTTAAGAATCCGGTTTGCGGAAAGCCCTGTGCAGCCTTTGTTGGTCTTATCGATGGATGCTTTGGGGTGATGTTCGGCGGTGGAATGATAACCCATCGATGCGATGCTCAATCGGTGAAGCTGCTAGAATTCGCGCCGCGGCGGGTCTCCCCGCATTGTGGAGTGGTGAACCTGGTCAGGTCCGGAAGGAAGCAGCCACAGCCGTTTTCTGCAAGTGCCGGGGATCAGGCTCGCCGCACCCGTTTTTACATGCCGCGCAGTGCATTCCTTGCGTGGTTTTTTACGGCAGGTCCTGTTGCCGTTTCCCCCGCTTATCCATCGGGGCTTGGTAAAATCAACGCATGAGTTATCAGGTTCTCGCCCGCAAATGGCGTCCAAAATCCTTTGCCACGTTGGTGGGGCAGGTCCACGTCGTGCGTGCGCTGACCCATGCACTGGAACAGAACCGGCTGCACCACGCCTACCTGTTTACTGGCACGCGCGGGGTGGGCAAGACCACGCTGGCGCGGATCATGGCCAAGGCGCTGAATTGCGAAACTGGCGTCACCTCGACGCCCTGCGGCGTGTGCGCTGCCTGCATGGAAATCGACAGCGGCCGCTTTGTGGATTACATCGAGCTGGATGCGGCATCGAACCGCGGCGTGGATGACATGACGCAACTGCTGGAGCGAGCAACCTATGCGCCCACGTCGGGCCGCTACAAGGTGTATGTGATCGACGAAGTCCATCAACTTTCCGGCCATGCGTTCAACGCCATGCTGAAAACGCTGGAAGAGCCGCCGGAGCATGTCAAGTTCATTCTGGCGACAACCGACCCGCAGAAGATTCCGGTTACGGTGCTCTCGCGTTGCCTGCAATTCAACCTGAAGCAGATGCCGCAGTCGGCGATTGTGGATCATCTGGCGCGGGTGTTGGCCGCTGAAGAAATTGCGTTTGAGCCGACGGCATTGCGCCATCTGGCCAAGGGTGCGGCGGGCAGCATGCGCGATGCGCTGTCGCTGCTCGACCAGGCGATTGCCCACGGCGCCGGTGCGGTGGCGGAGGAGGGCGTGCTCGCCATGCTGGGCACGGTCGGCGATGAACATCTGTTTGCCCTGCTCGATGGCCTGGTGGCGAACGACGTGCATGCCTTGCTGGCGGTGGCGCAGCAGATGGATACGAAGAGTCTGTCTTTTGATGGCGGTTTGCAGGAGCTGGCGACCTTGTTCCATCGCATCGCGCTGGCGCAGTTTGCCCCCGAAGCGCTGAGTGATGAGTTGGAACGCAGCCGTCTTGCGCCTTACGCTGCGGCGCTGGATGCCGAGTTTCTGCAACTGGCTTACCAGATTGCGATTCATGGCCGCGACGAGCTGGCGCTGGCGCCGGATGAATATTCTGGTTTTGTCATGACCTTGCTGCGGCTGCATGCGTTCCGGCCGGAACGGGCGGCGCCAGTTGCGTCATCGGCCAGCGTTGCAACATCGGCTGCCGCTAGTGCAGCCGCACCGCGCGCTGTGCGCACGGCGCCACCGGTTGCGCCACCTGCTTCATCGTCGCAACCGGTGGTAAAGCCCGCAGCACAGTCCGTAGCACAGTCTATTGCCGCCGTCCCGCCAGCGCCGACTATTTCAGCCCCCGCCGTCGCCGTTGCGGATGGCGACGACTGGCATGCGCAGGTAGCCAGGTTGCCGTTGACCGGCATGGCCAGGCAACTGGCGCAGCATTGCGAGTTGTCGCAACTCACCGATGCGTCAATCCATTTGCGCCTGTCACCCGTGCATAAACATTTGTTGGGCAAGGCACAGCAGGACAAGTTGCAGGCCGAGTTGCAAACCCATTATGGCCGGCCGCTACGCCTGGAAATCGAGGTCGCCGAACCCGCCAGCGTGACCCCGGCCGAGCGTAACCAGACAGCGCAGCGTGAGCGGCAAGACCGCGCCATTGCGTCCATCGAGCAGGATCCTTTCGTGCGCGAAGTGGTCGACCTGTTCGATGCCAGCATCGACGAATCAACGATCAAACCTATCAAGGAGCAGTGAGCATGATGAAAGGCGGCATAGCCGGATTGATGAAGCAGGCGCAACAGATGCAGACCAACATGGCCAAGGCGCAGGAAGAACTCGCGCTGCTGGAAGTGGAGGGTCAGTCCGGTGCGGGTGCGGTGAAGGTCGTGATGACCTGCAAGCATGATGTCAAGCGCGTCATCATTGATCCTGCGGTGATGGACGACAAGGAAATGCTGGAAGACCTGATCGCCGCGGCGATGAATGACGCAAACCGCCGCGCCGAAGCCACTGCGGCAGAAAAAATGAGCGGCTTCGCCGCCGGCATGCAATTGCCGCCAGGCTTCAAGCTGCCGTTTTGATTTTTCCGGTTGGTCAAGCCAAATGGCGCTGAATGCCAGCCTTGATGAATTGATCGAGGCCTTGCGCAGCCTGCCCGGGGTTGGCCCGAAAGCCGCGCAGCGCATGGCTTATCACCTGTTGCAACGTAACCGGCGTGGCGCGGAGCGGCTCGCCCGTGCACTGGATTCGGCCTTGCTGAACTTGCAGCATTGCGTCCGCTGCAATAATTTCACCGAAGCGGAAGTCTGCGACCGCTGCGCATCGGCGCGACGCGACCCGGCGCAACTGTGCATAGTCGAAATGCCGGTCGATTTGAACAGCATGGAGCAGACGCAGGCCTACAACGGCCTTTACTATGTGCTCATGGGACGCTTGTCGCCACTGGATGGCATCGGCCCGAAAGAGCTGGCGTTTGAGCGGCTGATCGCGCGCGCCACCGATGGCATTGTGCACGAAGTGATTCTGGCGACCAACTTCACCAATGAAGGCGAAGCCACCGCGCATTACCTTTCCGAACTGCTGCATGCGCGCGGCATCAAGGTCAGCCGCATCGCGCGCGGCCTGCCAGTCGGCGGCGAGCTAGAATTTTCCGATGCGGCAACCGTGGCGCAGGCCTTGCGCGAGCGCCGGGATGTTGACTGAATGCAGGAAACTGGTTAAACCAGCGTGCCCAGCATTTCCCGCGTGAACGGCACCAGTTCGCGCCAGCGCCCAGTGCGTACTTTGTCGCCCCAGTCGGGGTTGGCCACCATCGCACGGCCAACGGCAATCAGGTCGGCCGTGCCATCGGCCAGCGCTTGCACGGCTTCAATCGGATCGGCCAGTTGGCTCTCGGCGCCCATCAGCGATTCGCCAACCGAGGTGGAGTAGGTGATGCCGCCGGCCGCGCTGACTGGCAGGCCGGATAGCTTGCGTGCATGCCAGGCCAGGCTGCGTCCGGCAGGGTCGGCCGCAGCGGGGAAAGCCGGGGCGTTTACGCGGTAACCCACCGTGTGCAAGCCATCGAGGCCAGCCTGTTTCATGCATTGCAGGGTTGTCGCCAGTTCTTCCGGGTTTGCCCAGGTGGTCGCGGTGAAGTCATTCACCGCAAATTGCGATAAACCCATTAACAAAGGGTAATCGGCCGATGTGGCGGCGCGGGCAGCGCGCAGGATGTCGCAGGCGAATTGCGCGCGGGCAGTGACATCACCGCCATAACGATCCTGCCGCTGGTTGCTGTCGGCATTGAAGAATTGATGGATCAGGTAGCCGCTAGCGCTGTGGAACAGCACACCATCGAACCCGGCGCGTTGCGCGCGGCGTGAAGCCTGGGCGTATTCGTCCACCACGGCATCGATGTCCGCCTGGGTCATGGCTTGCGGCTCGACATAGCTCAGGTGGCCATCATAGGTGCTGGGGTCGGCAAAATCGGTGTATGAACCGGCGGCGGTGATGGCGCTGGGGGCTATGGGTTGCGCGCCGCCGGTCGCGCGCGGATGCGACAGGCGTCCGCAATGCCACAACTGCACCATGATGCGGCCACCGGCGGCATGCACAGCATCCACCACCGTGCGCCAGGCGGCTTCCTGTGCATCGGTGCATAAGCCTGGCACACCAAGATAGCCTCGCGCCGCACCCATGTCGATGGCTGTCGCTTCGGTGAAGATGAGACCTGTCCCACCCGCAGCGCGGGCGGCATAGTAACGCGCCACATCCGCTCCGGGGATACCTTCCGGTCCACAAAAAGAGCGCGTCATCGGCGCCATAACGACACGGTTGGGAAGTGTCAGCCGGTTGATCGTGGTTGGTTCAAACAGGGGTGTGCAATGGCTCATGGAATTTTTCATCGGTAATTAATCTACGACTGCTTGCCTTGCAAGCAGTCGTTTACAGCATGATTGAATCAGGCAGCCGCTATTTCCCAGGGATAGGGACGCTCAACGATATGCATGCGATTAATTTCAAACACGGGTTCGGGCAAATCAGCCGCCTTGAAAATTTCCCATGAAGGGGAAACATCCATGAAAGCCAGCGCGAGATACAGCAAAGGCCGGTCTTTTTCAGGCACATCGCTGAGTGGATTACGATCCAGGTAGGCGACGATGGCATCCATGCGTGGCAACATGGTTTCATAGATATCCTTGATCTCTGCAACGGTACTATTGACGCGCCGCTTCCAGCGGTCATGCTCGCGTGGCAAGGCCCAACCGGCAGTGACGAAACGTTCCAGATCAGCAAATTCTTTAGGTAGTGCAGCCATGATTTATCCTCGTTCAGTCTGGGGCATTAACAAACTTGTCCACCATGTAGTAAGAATGGCGCACAGTGATTTCGGAATCGCAGAGTTGCATGTGCGAAATGGCACCGGAGCGGAGAACTGTTTGGGTATTTTCGAGTGTTACCAAATCCTCGCGAACGACATCGCGTAGCGCTGCCTGTGAGTTCTGCTGGGCAATGCGCCCGGCCACCCCCTTCGAAACCGGTAGATATTGACGTAGCTCATAATAAGTTTCATCTACCGATACAGGCCAGAAATGCTGGGTGATATAGAACGAATCACTGGCGAGAAACTGTACATGCGGGAAAACGACATTGATGTCGAAAGACCAATCCGGTGCGCCCGCAGGATTCAGGCCAGGAAACTTCCGCTGGCTGGCATCTGAGTAAGCATAGATATTGCCGCCACCCGAATACGCAATCGCTTTTTGTACCGCAGGCGCTGGCATAAATTCAATGTTGGCTGGCAAAGAAACACGTCGATGCCCTTCTGGGTAAAGCGCCACATGCAGCAGATGCGCAAAGGGATTGCCCTTGGACGAAAACGCTCCGCCAGCCGTTTTGCCATGCAGGGTGTGCACATGGTATCCCTCCTGAAAGGCATCCAGCCCGATTTTCCAGTTACAACGCACATTGGCGGAGTAGACATTCACCAACTCGAAATTCTCTACCGGGAAGTCGGCTAGATCCCGGCCCCATTGGCCCAATGCTTCCTCAAGTGTTTCCTTTGGGGTGTCCATCGCATTGATGAATATGAAGCCGCGCCAGACGCCACAATGGATTGGCTTGAGGCCTAGCTGGGACTTGTCGATATCGAAAAAATCTTCTTCGTCGGTGATGTTTTTGAGTTTCCCCTGAAGATCATAGGTCCAGCCATGGAAGCCGCACATAAAACCTTTGCTCTCGCCACTTTTCTCGCCGCCGCCCATGACCACCTTGTTGCCGCGATGCCGGCAGGAATTGTGGAAGGCGCGGATGACCCCATCTTCGCCCCGTACCAGCAGCACCGAGGTTTCAAGGATGGCAACCTGCTTGACGACATAGCAGCCCGGACGGGGAAGTTCATCATCGCGGCACAACAATAGCCACGTGCGCTTGAATAGTTTCTCTCGCTCTTTTTCGAAATAGGCCGCAGAAGTGTTGGGTTCATGCGGTAGCGGGCCAGTACCTAATTCAGGATATTGCAAAGTCCACTTGCGCGCAGATAGACCATGATTGGTCGGATCGTTCATGCTTGACTCCTCCTAGATGATGTTGTGTCATTTATATCAGCAGGGCTCACCCATCTGGTATAAAGCCAAAACCATTTATTGAAATTTCGCTGAGTATCTCCTTATTTGAAAATTCAGTCAATAACGATTTGAAGCATTCAATAGAGTTTCCGATGGGGAGCTTGGTAAGATAAAACCATTTGCTTGACGTTTTATGGCAAAAAATGGAAGATGGAAGCTGAGGGGGCAGGTGAGCAAAAAGAATTCACCGCTATAAGCACTCATCAATAAATAGAAAAACTTTAGGAGGAGCCGTACGATGACAGCAATACCCGAAGCCTTTCATGCGCTGGATTCTTATCTGTCCAAATGGGCAATTCAAAAGCATAGTGATCGTATCAAAGCGCGCCTGTCGGCAAGCATCGAGGATCTGACCGATCTACAGGATGCCGTGCTACCGCATATGCGCGCAATCATTGACACCCTGAACAGCTATCCGCTGGAATCTCCTCCGGCTGAGCTTGAGCCTTACGGCCATTTGGTGCTGACTGTGGCTGCCTATGATCTGGCAGTCAATCGCTTTCAGCAAGTGGATGTGCCTTATTCCTACCCGCTGGAAAAGGTCATTTATCACGATGTACCTGGTGCCAGCAAGGTCTGGGACTGATTTGCACTAACCACAAAAACTCATAAATTCAGAATGGAGGTCATGCCATGAACCAGCCACAAGTTTCCCCGGCTATCCCGGCTGCCGCCGCGCTTGGCGGTCAGCTACCCACGACCAACTACTCGTCTCCGCAGCATTTTGAAGATGAACTTGAATATGTATTTCGGCGCAGCTGGATCAACATTTGCCGTGCCGAGGAAATAGCCAAGCCAGGTGATTTCATTGTGCAGGATTTACATGCCATCGGCACTTCAGTGCTGGTGGTGCGGGGTAACGATGGTGTGATCCGTGCTTTTCATAACATGTGTACCCACCGGGGTAACCAGGTGGAAGTTGACTTACAAGGCAACAAGAAGTGGTTTACCTGCCTTTTCCATGGTTGGACCTACGACTATGAGGGTCATCTGGTTGGTTTGCCACAATCCAACAAGTTTTCTACCATCCAAAAAGACAAGGGCGGTTTGATCCCAATCCATGTCGGGATTTGGGGTGGCTTTGTACACATCTGCCTGGCAGAAAAGCCCCCCATGACGATAGAAGAGTTCATGCAACCATTGACCAAACAATTGGGGGCACACTATGGCGATCAGCCATGGCACCTGAGCATTCGGTTAAGCGTGGAAGCCAATTGCAACTGGAAGTTTCCCTATGATGCGGTAATTGAGTTTTATCACTTCAACGCGTTGCATCCCAAATCCATCGGTGGCGGCATGTCATTGAAGGATTCCCCCGCCAGGTTATTTCCCGATCAAGCGGGTGTCGTGGGGCACTTTGAGGCCTTCTACGCCAAGACAGAGGCTTATCTCGAGCCGACCCCGGTTCAGCAACTCGCTGCCGCAGTAGGGGCAAGCGGGATACACACCAAGTCGAATGCCATTGAGTTCAAGACCCGTTATCCGGAGGCGATCAATGGCAACAAACGCGAAGACTGGGCGGTTGATGTCTATGCAACATTGCCTCACACGGCTTATTTGATTCAGGAGCAATCCATTGCACTACAACGTTCCTGGCCTATTGCCGTTGATCGCTGCCTTATCACACTGGATGTCTGGACATTGACGCCACCACCACGCAATTTTGCCGAGATATTCAATGCCTCAGCTGTCAAGTCGCGCACTGCGGATATCCTGGTGGAAGATTTCAGCACGTTGGAACGCATACAAAATAATTTGAAGCATGGTCCCGTGCGCACCTTTCATTACAATGCGGATGAAGCACAGGTTAAAGGCTTGCAGGACCTGATTCAGGTGTGGATAGACCGCGGCAAGGCAGTAAAAGCGGCAGCGTAAAAGAAGCTGCACTATAAAAATTAACGCCCGCAACGACTATGCAGTCGTCCGGGCGTTAATTTTTTTCCGGTGAGTTTTCCGTTCAGTTACGCACCATCACGCCTGCCCGCGCGTCAGTCGGTGTCGCGCCATCCATAACGATTTGACCATTGACCATGACGCACTCCATGCCGCTTGGCCGGGTGATCATGCGTTTGCATCCCGCCGGAAAGTCGTTGACAATTTCCGGCCTGAGTGGTGAGCCGACGCGATCTGTATCAAAGATGACCAGGTCGGCAGCCAAACCTGTCTGTACGCGGCCGCGATCACGGAGGCCATAAAAATCCGCCTGATCAGCGCTCAGCTTGCGCACCGCATTTTCCAGGCTGATGACCTGCTTCTCGCGCACCCAGTGACCAAGCATGTAGGTGGTATATCCGGCATCGGACAGCATGTCGGCATGCGCGCCACCATCGGAGAGGCTGATCAAGGTATTAGGATCGTTAAACAATTCTGCGCACAATGTCTCGTTTGTATTGAACAGCGGCATGTTATAGGTGGCCTCAAGATTGTCTTCAAGGGCAATATCCAGAAAGGCATCCACAGGATCTATGTGGCGTTTGCGCGCTAGATCGGCAATGCTGCAACCTTCCAGCGATTGCAGCGAAGCCTTTTGTGCGCTATTGACCGTGATCTGCTCCCAATCCCAGACAATGAGTCCCGGTTTTGCCATGTCGGCACGTAGCTCAGAGCGAAAAGCTGGATCTTTATAAACTGCCATCTGTGCTGCTGGATCCTTGTTAAATGCTTTCTGCATGGCAGTCAGCTCGCCCATGACCAGTGGGTTTCCTTTCAGAGAGATCACCACGATCATTGGCCGGACTGCAACGGCTGGCCGTGCCCCACGACGTGCCTGATCGGCGCAACGCTGCAAAATGGCTGGGCCTGCGGTCGGCTGGTCCGCTCGGGACAGGAG
>JBAQUE010000333.1:0-4010 GCA_049297315.1 Rugosibacter sp. | reverse complement strand
CGACATCGAAGAGCTGGAAAAGAAAATCAAGGCTGCCGGCATGAGCAAGGAAGGCCTGCAGAAAGCGACTGCGGAAATGAAGAAACTGAAGCTGATGTCACCCATGTCGGCTGAGGCTTCTGTCGTGCGCAATTACATCGAAACCCTGGTCGGGCTGCCCTGGCGCAAGAAGTCGCGCATCAGCCGTGATTTGTCGCTGGCTGAAAAAACGCTCGACAAGGATCACTACGGCCTGGAAAAGGTCAAGGAACGCATCGTCGAATACCTTGCCGTGCAGCAGCGCGTAGACAAGGTCAAGGCGCCGATCCTGTGTCTCGTCGGGCCACCCGGCGTGGGCAAGACCTCGCTTGGCCAGTCCATCGCCAAGGCCACCAACCGCAAGTTCATTCGCATGGCCTTGGGTGGCGTGCGTGACGAGGCTGAAATTCGCGGCCATCGGCGCACCTACATCGGCTCGATGCCAGGCAAGATTCTGCAGAACATGGCCAAGGTGGGCGTCAAGAATCCCTTGTTCCTGCTCGACGAAGTCGACAAGATGGGGCAGGATTTCCGTGGCGACCCATCGTCCGCATTGCTCGAAGTGCTTGATCCGGAACAGAACCACACCTTCGAGGATCACTATATCGAAGTGGATTTCGATTTGTCCGACGTGATGTTTGTGGCTACCGCCAATACGCTCAATATCCCGAATGCCCTGCTCGACCGCATGGAAGTGATCCGCCTTTCGGGTTATACCGAAGACGAAAAGGTCAATATCGCCATGCGTTATCTGTTGTCAAAGCAGATGAAAGGCAATGGCATCAAGGCAACGGAACTGGCCGTGACTGAAGATGCGGTGCGCGACATCGTGCGTTATTACACGCGTGAGGCGGGTGTGCGCGCGCTGGAGCGAGAGATTTCAAAAATCTGCCGCAAGGTGGTCAAGTCGTTGGTGGTGCGGGCGCGCAAGAACAAGATCGTGGTCAATGCCAAAAACCTCGACAAGTATCTCGGCGTGCGCCGTTACAGCTTCGGCATGGCCGAAAAAGAGAACCAGATCGGCCAGGTCACTGGCTTGGCGTGGACAGAGGTCGGTGGCGAGTTGTTGACCATCGAGTCTGTCGTATTGCCCGGCAAGGGCAAGACCACGACCACCGGCAAGCTCGGCGATGTGATGCAGGAATCCATCCAGGCAGCCTTGTCGGTGGTCAGGAAGCGCAGCAAACAATTGGGCATCGCAGAAGATTTTTATCAGAAGAGCGACATCCACATCCACATGCCGGAAGGCGCCACGCCCAAAGATGGCCCGAGCGCTGGTGCAGCCATTTGCACCGCACTGGTTTCCGTGCTCACCGGCATTCCCGTGCGTGCCGATGTGGCGATGACCGGTGAGATCACCTTGCGCGGCGAAGTCTTGCCGATCGGCGGCCTCAAGGAAAAGTTGCTGGCGGCCGTGCGTGGCGGTATCCGTTTGGCATTGATCCCGGAAGAGAATGTCCGCGATCTGGCCGAGATTCCCGACACGATCAAAAACCGTATCGAGATCCAGCCCGTCAAATGGATAGACAAGGTGCTCGAGCTTGCGTTGGAGCGCATGCCTGAGCCTTTGCCTGAACCGATAACGCAAGTTGCTCCGGCGCCTGTCGTTGAAACAGTCGCAACGGGTGTGGTGACGCACTGATTTTTCCAACCGGATGGTAGAATCCGCGCGAGTTATTCAGCGGGTGCTTAGCTCAGTTGGTAGAGCGTCGCCCTTACAAGGCGAATGTCGGCGGTTCGAGCCCGTCAGCACCCACCAAAAATAAAGGCGAACAACCGTTCGCCTTTTTTACATCTGGGGTTTCCTGTCCATGTTTGAGAGTGTCCGTAACAATAAAAAGATTGTGCAGGGTTTTCTTGTGCTGATTACGCTGCCATTTGCGTTGTGGGGTGTTGAGTCGTATGTCCGCAATGCGGATACACGAAACGATGTCGCTACGGTAGGTAGTGCCAAGATTTCCCAGCAGGAGCTCCTTTCGGCGCTGAATGAGCAGCAGGAGCGCTTGCGTGCCCAGTCGGGCGGGCAAATCGATCCGGCGATGTTTGAAACGCCGCAAATACGGCATATGGTGCTGGATTCGCTGATCAGCCGTCACTTGCTGGCGCAACAGGGACAGAAAAGCCGGCTTGGCGTGAGTGATCATGAGCTTGCGCGGTTCATCGCGAGCATTCCTGCATTTCAGGAAAGTGGAAAGTTTTCCAAAGGCAGGTATGAGGCAGCGCTCTCTGCCCAAGGGATGCGTCAGGATGTCTTTGAGGCCCGCATGCGGCAGGACATGGTGACGCAACAGTTGGTATTTCCTGTTGTCGGGGCAACTATTCCCGGGGATGCGGCTGCCCGCCAGTGGCTGATGCCACAAATGGAGCGGCGTGAAGTCGCGGAGGCCAATCTCTCCCCAAACGATTACTTGGCGCAGGTGCAGTTACCTGCTGACGCCGCGCAGAAGTACTATGCCGCCAACCATGGCAAATTCGAATTGCCAGCGCAGGTCCGCGCAGAGTATGTTGTCCTGAGCAGTGATGCCTTGTCGGCGCAGTTGGTGATCAGCGATGCGGATATCAAGGCGCGTTATGACGCCCAGATTGACAAATATAAAGAACCAGAAACGCGCCGCGCCAGCCATATTTTGATTACCGTGGCCAAAGATGCGCCGGCTACCGAGGTAAAAAAAGCGCAGGACAAAGTCCAGGAAGTGTTAGCGAAACTGAAGCAGTCACCGAGTGAGTTTGCGCGATTGGCCAAAGAGTATTCACAAGATACCCAATCTGCGGAAAAAGGTGGTGACCTGGGCTGGTTTGGCCGAGGTGCGATGGTCAAGGCTTTTGAGGATGCCGCTTTTCAGTTGAAAGAGGGGCAGACTTCGGAGATTGTCCGTTCTGATTTTGGCTTGCATATCATTCGCGTGACAGGAATCCGGGCAGAACGTGTTAAAGCGCTTGCTGACGTAAAAACGGTTCTTGCGGGTGAAATCAGGCGTGAAACCGGTGCCAGAAAATATGCCGAGGCCGCTGAGGCGTTTGGCAACATGGTGTACGAGCAGGCAGATAGCCTGATGCCTGCGGCTGAAAAATGGAAGCTCGCCGTGCAGCAAACTGGGTGGCTGGCCAAGACGGATAAGCTGCCGCCCCCATTCGACAATGTAAAGCTTGCCAATGCGTTGTTCAGTGACGATGCGGTGAAGGGAAAACACAATACGGAAGCCATAGAAGTCGCGCCGGGTGTACTGGTTTCTGCGCGGGCAGTCGAATATAAAGCGCCCGCCTTGCAGGATTTCGCAAAGGTCAAGGCTGGCATTGAAGCATTCCTGATGCATGAGGAAGCGGCCAAACTGGCGGTCAAGGATGGCGAAGCAAAGCTTGCCCGGTTGACCAAGGGCGATGCGCTTGATCTTAAATGGGCGCCATCCCGGCAAGTGAGTCGAGTGGGCGCACAAGAGATGCCGATAAACAGTTTGCAGGCAGTGTTCAGGGCAAAGGCCAATCGCCTGCCTGCCTACGCAGGTGTTGCTTTACCGGGTGGGGGGTACGCCATCTATCGGATTGAGGCCATTAAATCACCTGTCGCCAGCAAGGGCGATCCGTCCTGGCAAGCTGGTGAAGCGCGCTATCGCCAAATTATTGCCGAAGAAGAGGCCGCAGCATGGATAGCGACGCTGAAAGAGAAATTTCCGGTAAGCGTTAATAAGTCGGCGCTGGAGAAACGGTGATTTTCTTGCGGTAGTGGATAAAACTGCGTCAACCTGGCATGGCGCTATGCGTTAATTGCCGTGACACTCCAGGAATTGGCAGTTGTCAGATACTCCATCTCTAGTCAAATATGAAAGGTTTATGACCATGAACAAGCTGCTCGCTACCCTGATTGCCGGTCTGATCGCCACCTCCGCTTTTGCCGCTGAAGAAAAGAAGGCTGAAGCTGCCCCGGCTGCCGCCGCTACTGAAGCTGCCCCGGCTGAAAAAGCTCCGATGAAAAAGAAAGCCCACAAGGCAAAGAA
>JBAQUE010000332.1:0-10344 GCA_049297315.1 Rugosibacter sp. | reverse complement strand
AGGGAGAAGGATAAAAAACGCCGGATGGTTACTTGGTGCGGGTTTGGTTTTACCCTTCACTCTTCACTCTTCCCCCTTCTCATTCCAGGATAGGAGCCGCCATGAGATTCCACTTTCCCATCATCATCATCGACGAAGACTTCCGTTCCGAAAACGCTTCAGGCCTGGGCATCCGTGCGCTGGCGGAGGCGATCAAGGAAGAGGGCATCGACGTGCTGGGCGTGACCAGCTATGGCGATTTATCGTCGTTTGCCCAGCAGCAGAGCCGGGCGTCGGCTTTCATCCTGTCGGTGGATGATGAAGAGCTGGCGAATGAGGAAGAGGAAACCATCGCCGAACTGCGCGCTTTTGTCGAGGAGATTCGCTACAAGAACGCCGAGATCCCGATTTTCCTGCATGGCGAGACGCGCACCAGTCGGCATATTCCGAACGACATCCTGCGCGAGCTGCACGGTTTCATCCACATGTATGAAGACACGCCGGAATTCATGGCGCGGCATGTGGTGCGCGAGGCGCGCACGTATCTTGATTCACTGTCGCCGCCGTTTTTCCGCGCGCTGGTGCATTACGCGGCGGATGGATCGTATAGCTGGCATTGCCCGGGGCATTCGGGCGGCGTGGCTTTCCTGAAAAGCCCGGTGGGGCAGATGTTCCATCAGTTTTTCGGCGAGAACATGTTGCGTGCGGACGTGTGCAATGCGGTGGAAGAGTTGGGCCAACTGCTCGACCACACCGGCCCGGTGGCGGCGTCCGAGCGCAATGCGGCGCGCATTTTCAATGCGGATCACTTGTTTTTCGTCACCAACGGTACGTCGACCTCGAACAAGATCGTCTGGCATTCCACCGTGGCGCCGGGCGATGTGGTGGTGGTCGACCGCAACTGCCACAAGTCCATCTTGCACGCGATCATGATGACCGGTGCGATCCCCGTGTTTCTGATGCCGACGCGCAACAACTACGGCATCATCGGGCCGATTCCGCGGGAGGAATTTCTCTGGGAGAACATCCAGAAAAAGATCGACGCCAACCCGTTCATCATCGACAAGAAAGCCAAGCCGCGCGTGCTGACCATTACGCAAAGCACTTATGACGGCATTATGTATAACGTCGAAGACATCAAGGAGATGCTCGACGGCAAGATCGATACGCTGCATTTCGATGAAGCCTGGCTGCCACATGCGGCGTTCCATGATTTCTACGGCGACTATCACGCCATTGGCGCCGACCGTCCGCGTTGCAAGGAGTCGATGATCTTTTCCACCCAATCCACGCACAAGCTGCTGGCGGGTCTCTCGCAAGCCTCGCAGATTCTGGTGCAGGATGCCGAGCAGAGCAAGCTGGACCGTGATGTGTTCAACGAGGCTTACCTGATGCACACCTCCACCTCGCCGCAGTATTCGATCATTGCCTCGTGCGATGTGGCGGCGGCGATGATGGAAGCCCCGGGTGGCCCGGCGCTGGTTGAAGAATCCATTGCCGAGGCGCTGGATTTCCGCCGTGCCATGCGCAAGGTGGACGAGGAGTGGGGCACCGACTGGTGGTTCAAGGTCTGGGGGCCGGATGATTTGTCCGAAGAAGGCATCGAAGAGCGCGATGCCTGGATGTTGAAGCCCTCGGCGCGCTGGCATGGTTTCGGCAAGCTGGCCGAAGGCTTCAATCTGCTCGATCCGATCAAGGCGACGGTCATTACGCCGGGGCTGAATGTGGATGGCGAGTTTTCTGATGAGATCGGCATGCCGGCGGCGATTGTCACCAAATATCTCGCCGAGCATGGCGTGATTGTCGAGAAGTGCGGCCTGTATTCCTTCTTCATCATGTTTACCATCGGCATCACCAAGGGGCGCTGGAACACGCTGGTGACGGCCTTGCAACAGTTCAAGGACGATTACGACCGTAATCATCCGCTGTGGAAGGTGCTGCCCGAATTCGTCGCCAAGCACCCGCGCTATGAGCGCATCGGGCTGAAGGATTTATGCACGCAGATTCACGCGGTGTACAAGGCCAACGACATCGCACGGCTGACGACGGAAATGTATTTGTCGAACATGGTGCCGGCGATGCGCCCGGCCGATGCGTTCGCCAGGATGGCGCACCGTGAAATCGACCGCGTGAGCATTGATGAGCTCGAAGGCCGCGTGACTGCCGTGTTATTGACCCCCTACCCACCCGGCATACCACTGCTGATTCCGGGCGAACAGTTCAACGGCACGATCGTGCGCTATCTCAGGTTTGCGCGCGAGTTCAACGAAAAATTTCCCGGCTTCGAGACCGACATCCACGGTCTGGTGAAAGACGCCAGAAATGGCAACGTGCGTTATTACGTGGATTGCGTCAGGCAGTAGACGTTGCGGTAGCGCGTTACATAAAAAGTCGGCGCTGATGAAGCAACTGCGCTACAAGGCGGTCGAGCAAAAAACGCTCTGATGAAGCCCCTGCGCAGCAGGGCGGTCGAGCAAAGTGCGCTCTCCTCGCCGCTGCGGATCCTCGCCGTAGCGGATGGTGATACGGCGGGGCGCTCTTTAACGGCTCGTCGCAGGGCGCCGCCAGTTCAGTTTGGAGGTGCCAGGCTCTCCGCCGTACATTCACCTGCTTCTTCGCAAATCACCACCGTGCCGCGCACGCTGGTGTAATTCGGCACATCGGCGCTGATCTCCGCACCGTGCGCCGCCATGCCCTTGCGAAAGCCCTCAACGCTATCGAAATACAGCAAGCCCATGCAGTGATAGGGCGCGGGCTGCGTCGGGTCCATGCCTTCCAGCACGCGGTTCATTTCCACCTTGCGCATGCCATAAGGCGCCAGCAAGCGCATGGCCAGCGGAAAATGCACTTGCAGGTAATAGTCGTGGTCGAAGTGCGAGCCCGGCGTGTTGGGATAAAGCGTAGCGATGCGGATCAACAGGTTCCCCTTAAATGACTTTCTTCTGCTTGAGTTCCGCCACCTGCGCTTCACTCAAGTGCAAATGGCCGCGGTAGATCAGGTCATTGTGTTCGCCCTTCAGGGGTGAATAACCCTTGGGCTGGGCCGGCGTGCGCGAGTATTTGGTCGGTACGCCGTAATGCGTCAGGTGGCCGAATTTTGGGTGCTCGATCTCGACGATGGCATCGCGTTCGCGGTAATGCGGCAAGTCGAGTATCTGCCTGAAGTCGAGCACCGGACCTGCGGTGACTTCCTTCTCGTCGAGCTGCCGCATGGCTTCATCGACTGTCTGGGTGGTTGCCCATGCGGCAACTGCCTCGTTGACCAGTTCGCGGTTGTCGCCGCGCGCCGAATATTCGCTGGTACGCGGGTCGGTAATCAGGTCAGGGCGGTTCATCAGTTCGCAGAGCCGCACCCAGTGCGCGTTATAGGCGGCATTGATAAAAATGTAGTGGCCGTCCTTGCTGAGGAAGGTATTGAACGGCGCGCCGCTGTCGATGGTGCTGCCGTTGCGTGTTTGGTGATAGTTGCAGTTGGCTTCGCCCATGATGCCGCAATCGGTGGTGTACAAAATGGTGTCGGTCAGGGATGTTTCCACATGCTGGCCCTCGCCGGTGCGGTTGCGATGCAGCAAGGCGGCCATGGCACCCATGGCGCCGTGCCAGCCGGTCATGTTGTCGGCGATGGCCGGGCCTGCGCGCAATGGCGGGCCATCCTTTTCGCCAGTGCAATGCATCATGCCGGCCATGGCCTGGGCGATGGGATCGAAGCCCTTTTTGGTGCTCAGCGAGCCGAACTGGCCGAAGCCGCTGATCGAAACATAGACGATATCGGGTTTGACGGCGGCAATATCCTCATAACCCAGGCCCCATTTGGCCATCGTGCCGGGCGTGAAATTTTCCACTACAACATCCGCTTCCTGCGCCAGGCGCTTGAACAGGTCGCGTCCTTCCGGCTGGCGAAAATCCAGGGTAATGGTCTGTTTCCCCCGGTTGAAAGTCTGGTACCAGACACTGCCTTCAACGCGGTCATCTTCGAGATAGGGAAACATCTGGCGCACCGGATCGCCGACACCGGGCATTTCGCATTTGATCGAGGTGGCGCCAAGATCAACCATCACCATGCCGCAAATCGGGCCGGCGCCGAAATTCGTTGCTTCGAGTACCTTGATGCCTTCCAGCGGGCCGCGGCTGTCGGCGCGGGCGTTTTTGTAGAACTCCTGCTTTTCCATGAATTAGTCTCTCTTGTTTATGGTGGCTGTCTTGACAGTGCCATTTTGATGAAGGGAGGCGATTTCCTCGCCACTGAAACCCCAGTCTCGAAGTATATCCATAGTGTGCTGGCCGGTTACGGGAGGAGAGGCAGCCACATGCCCTGGAGTCCTTGAAAACTTGGGCGCTGGCGCAGGTTGCGTGATGCCATCCACTTCGACAAAGCTCTTGCGCGCCTGGTTGTGCGGATGCTGTGGCGCCGTGCGCATGTTCAGCGCCGGGGCATAGCAGTAGTCCGCGCCATCCAGGCGTGCATTCCATTCGGCCAGCGTGTGCTGTTTGAAGAGGGCGGCCATTTTTGCTTTCATCGCCGGCCATTGGCTTTCATCCATCTGTGCCGGTTCACTGGCGGAGAGGCCGAGCTTTGCCATCATTGCCTGGTAGAACTTGGGCAGCACGGCGGCAATCGTCAGCCATTGGCCGTCACTGGTCTGGTAGCTGTTGTAAAAGTGGGATCCGCCATCAATGGTGTTGGCGCCACGTTCGAGATGATAAAAATTGGTGCCCAGCATGCCGTAGAACAGGGTGCCCAGAATTGCTGAACTTTCCACCATCGAGCAGTCGATGACCTGCCCTTTGCCGGAAGCCTGCCGTTCGAATAGCGCGGCCAGCACGCCAAAGGCCAGCCCCATGCCGGCGCCGCCGAAATCGCCGAGCAGCCCCGGTGGCGGGATGGGCGGGCTGCCTTCCTTGCCGACCAGATTGAGCAGCCCGGCCAGGGCGACGAAGTTGATGTCATGGCCGGGATTGGCGACCAGCGGGCCGTCCTGGCCAAAGCCGCTGACGCGGCCATACACCAGACGCGGATTGCGCGCCAGGCAGACATCTGGGCCGAGGCCCATTTTTTCCATCGTGCCTGGGCGGTAGCCTTCGAGCAGCACGTCGGCGGATTCGACCAGGCGCAGCACCGTGGTGATGCCGGCCGGAGATTTCAGGTCGACGCCCATCGAGCGGCGGCTACGGTGGATGGTGAAGCCCTTGGTGGGCACATTGGTCGGGCCATGCAATTCCACATCGACGACATCCGCCCGATCAACGCGGATCACATCGGCGCCCATGTCGGCCAGCATCATGGCGCAGAAAGGGCCGGGGCCGAGCGAGGCGATTTCGACGACCTTGAGGCCCAGCAACGGGCCTTGCAGTTTGGGTTTGCTCATGGCTTCTCCTGATGGTTGTTATTTGCTTGTAACGGAAATCAGATCACGCGCTGTTTCTGTAATTCCTGCAAGCGCTCTGCCGAAAGTCCGAGTTCCGCCGTGTAGACCGTATTGTTGTGTTCGCCAATGCGCGGCGCCGGCCCGCGGATATGGGCGGGCGTCAGCGAGAATTTTGGCGCGACGCCATTCATTTTCAAGGCGCCGTAACGGGGATGCTCGACTTCCGCAATCGATTCACGTTCGAGGTAATGCGGGAAGTTGATGATTTCATCGAAATCCATGATCGGTCCGGCGGTGACGCCTTCGGCATCCAGCTGGCGCAGCGCCTCGGCCAGTGGCACGGACGCCGCCCATTCGCCGATCGCGGCATCCACCAGATCCAGATGTTTGCTGCGCGCGCCCATGGTGCTGAAGCGCGGGTCTTCGATCATCTCTTCACGGCCCATGAGCTTGCACAAACGTACCCAGTGCGGGTCAATCGCCGCGTTGATGAAGATGAAACGCTGGTCCTGGCACAGATAACTGTTGATGGGTACCCCGCCCAGCGTGGCATTGCCCAGGCGCTTGGCCACATATCTTGCATTGGGCGCACCCATCAGATTGACGTCGCTGGCGTAGAGCGTGACATCGGCCAGGCTGGCGTCAATGAACTGGCCGCGGCCAGTCTGCTTGCGGTAATGCAGGGCGGCCATCGCGGCCATCGCACCTTGCCATGCGCACATGTTGTCGACAATGGCGAAGCCGCAGCGCAGCGGCCGGCCGTCGCGCTCACCGGTCACGCTCATCATGCCGCCCATCGCCTGGGCGTGGGGGTCGAAGCCTTTCTTCGTGTGCAAGGGGCCGAATTGCCCGAAGGCCGAAATCGCAATGTAGATCAAGTCCGGCTTGACCTTGATCAGGTCGTCATAGCCAATGTGCCATTTCGCCATGGTGCCTGGCGTGAAGCTTTCGATCACGATATCGACCTTGGATGCCAGCTCGCGGAACAGCGCCTGGCCGGTCGCGGTACGAATATCCAGCGTGATGCCCTTTTTCGCGCGATTCAGGGTCAGATGCCAGCAACTGTTTTCCAGCGGGTCGTCGCCTGGCACGAAGGGCGCGATCTGGCGTATCGGATCGCCACTGCCGGGCATGTCAATCTTGATCGATTCCGCACCATAGTCGCACAACACCATGCCGCACATCGGGCCGGGGCCATAGTTGGTGGCCTCCAGAATGCGTACACCTTGCAAAGGGCCTGTGCTGTTGGCTTCCGCCTCTGCATAAAATTCACTGCGGTCCATTTTTTCGCTCCTCTTTTTGTCTCTATTTTTTGTGGGTCAAATGATGCCTTGCGCTTTCAGTTCGGCCAGCCGCGCCGCATCCAGCCCCAGCAATCCGCCATACACCTCGGCATTGTGCTGACCCAATTCAGGCGCCGGGCCAGCCACGCGGGCGGGCGTGGTCGAGTATTTGACCGGCACGCCAAAGGTGGTCACCTTGCCCAGCTTGGGGTAGTCGATATCAACCACCGATTCACGGTCGCGGAAATGCGCGTTGTGGATGATTTCCGGAAACCCGAGCACCGGCGCCACGGTGACGCCGGCGGCATCCAGCGTGTCGACGACCTCATCAACTGTGCGTTGCGCAACCCAATCGCCCACCAGTTGATCCACCAGGCCGATATTGCGCGCACGGTCTTCCCAGGTTTTGGTGCGCGCATCCTGGGCCAGTTCGGGGCAGCCCATGACTTCGCAGAAGCGCGCCCAATGCGCATCGAACACGGCATGGATGAAGACATAGGCGCCATCCTTGCAAACGTAGGTATTGAACGGCCCACCGTCGATGCCATTGCCCATGCGCTCAACCTTGTAGCCGGCGTTGGCAGTGCCCAGCACCTTCATGTCACTGACATAGAGGATCGCATCGCACATGCTGGCGTCCACCCACTGGCCACGGCCGGTCTTGTCGCGGTAAGTCAGCGCCGCCAGCGCGCCCATGGCGCCCAGCCAGCCGCTCAGGTTATCGCCCAAGGCATAACCGGAGCGCAATGGCGGGCCGCCTTTTTCACCCGTGGCCGACATCACGCCGCCCATCGCCTGGGCAATCTGGTCGAGGCCCTTTTTCTCGCGCAAGGGCCCGAACTGGCCGAAGCCGCTGACCGAAACGTAGATGATGTCCGGCTTGACCTTGCGGATGTCCTGGTAGCCCAGGTTCCATTTTTCCATCGTGCCGGGGGTGAAGTTTTCCACCACCACATCGGCATGCGCCGCGAGTTGTTTGAACAAGGCCTGCCCTGCGGGCTTGCGGAAATCCAGCGTGACGCCCTTTTTGCCGCGGTTGAAGGTGAGATACCAGATGCTCGAATTAATATCGCCGGGTTCGCCCAGCGAGGGCGGCCATGAGCGGGTGGTGTCGCCCGCGCCTGGCATCTCGCAACGGATGGATTCCGCGCCCAGGTCGCACAGCACCATGCCGCTCATCGGGCCGGCGCCAAAAATGGTGGCTTCCAGCACGCGCAGGCCGGTCAGCGGACCGCGGACCCCCGATGCATCGGGCACGGCGTGTTTGTAAAACTCGGATTTCTCCATGGATTGTTCTCCTTTTTTTGTATGTATCCAGTGTACCTGGCGTTGTGCGCTGTAACGGCGCTTAGCTGAGGAGTATGCCGGAATTCCTCCCTGCCTGCTGCATCAGATGCGCTGGTAGCTGACGAAATCGTAGGCAAGCCCGGTGGTATCACTGCGCGGCTCGCGCAGGGTTTCGCGCCACTCATGGCGATTGAATGGCGGGAAGCAGGTATCGCCATCCACTTCGGCATGGACTTCAGTGAGTTCCATGCGTTGCGCCAATGGCAAGCTCAGCGCATAGATTTCCGCGCCGCCGATGACGAAGGCGGTGGCTTCATTGGCGCAAGCGGCGATCGCGGTGGCGACCGAGCCGACCACGGTGGCGCCGGGCGCGGCGTAGCCGGGCTGGCGGGTGATCACGATGTTATGCCGTCCGGGTAGCGGCCTGCCGAGTGATTCCCAGGTCTTGCGGCCCATGATGATGGGATGGCCCAGCGTCAGCGCCTTGAAGCGTTGCAAGTCATCGGCAATGCGCCAGGGCAGGGCGTTGTTGGCGCCGATCACGCCATTCGCGGCGACGGCGGCAATGAGGACGAGCGGGGGTGTGCTGGTTTGGTTCATGGCGGGTCAGTGCATTTTCAAGAGCGCGTGATACAGGTTGGCATAGCGCTGCGCCGGTGCGCGCCAGGAAAAGTCGGTGCTCATGCCACGGCGCTGGAGCGTTTCCCATCGCCGTGGGTTGTCGCGCCAGAGCGCCACGGCGCGGCGGATGGCGGCCAGTAACGCCACAGGGGTGGCCGGGCCGAATACAAAGCCGTTGCCCCGCCGTGTGTCGCCGGCGTCAATGACCGTATCCGCCAGCCCGCCGGTGGCGCGCACAATCGGTGGCGTGCCGTAGCGCAGGCTGTACATCTGGTTCAGGCCGCAGGGCTCGAAGCGCGATGGCATCAGGAAGATGTCGGCGCCGGCTTCGATGCGGTGGGCGAGTTTTTCGTCAAAGCCGACATGCACGGCGAATTGGCCCGGCCAGCGACTGGCCATGGCGCGGAAAGCCGCTTCCATTTTGGGCATGCCGTTGCCCAGCACGGCCAGTTGCACGGGTAGCCCGGCGAGCGCATCGGCAATACCCGCCACGAGGTCGAGACCTTTCTGTTCGGTGAAGCGGCTGACGATGCCGATTAACGGCATGTCCGTCATCGCCAGTCCGAGTTCGCTGCGCAGCGCAGCCTTGTTGCTGGTTTTTTTGTCGAGCCGCACGGTGTCATAGGCGGCGGCCAGATAGGGGTCGGTGGCCGGGTTCCACTGCGTGGTGTCGATGCCGTTGAGGATGCCGCTCAGCCGGTCTGCGCGGTAACGCAGCAGGCCGTCCAGGCCCATGCCGTCTGCGGGTGTCTGAATTTCCTGTGCATACGCCGGGCTGACGGTGGTGATGGCATCGGCATATTGCAAACCGGCCTTGAGGAAGGACAGGTAGCCGTGGTATTCCACGCCATCCATGGCCCAGGCATCATCGGGCAGTTCCAGCGCAGGCAGCAAGTCGCGGCCAAACAAGCCCTGGAAGGCGAGGTTGTGGATGGTCATCACCGATGCGGCGGCTTTGGTTGTCTCATGTGGCAGGTAATGCAGATAGGCGGGTGCGAGTGCGGTCTGCCAGTCGTTGCAGTGCAAAATATCTGGCCGCCAGTCAAGCGGGCTGTCGCTACCGGCGAGCAGTGCCGCGACGCGGGAGAGCAAGCCAAAGCGCAAGGCATTGTCGGGCCAGTCGATGCCATTGGGTGCAAGGTAGGGGTTGCCGGGGCGCTCGAACCAGTCGCCGCATTCGAGCAGATATAGCGGCAGGCCTTGGGCCGTTGTGGCCATGTACAAGACTACGCTGCGGTCTAGTGCAGAAAAACTGGCCAGTGGCGTAGCATCGGGAAAGGCCGCCTTGAGCGCCGGGTAGGCGGGCAGCAGAATGCGCACATCCAGCCCGGCAGCACGCATCGCGGCAGGCAAGGCCGCAGCGACATCGCCCAGTCCGCCGGTTTTGACCCAGGGTGTCATCTCGGAGACGACAAAAAGGACTTTGATTTTCACAACCGCACCGGATAAATACTCATCAACCTGCGGCATGAGCGACTGCTGAAGGAACGCGCCATTGGATCATCGCGACCTTGACGGCGTCATTCACGATGAGGCACGACATCATCGCATAGGAAAAAATCCCGAGCGTTTGCCACCAGGGCAATGGCATGAGCCCAGGAATGCCCACCAAGGTCAGCAGGGTGCCGATGAGGGTTACCCCACCAAGAGCCATCGCCAGTGTTTTGCTGGGCAGCGTCGCCCAGAACCGGCGGCGCTCGCGCGCGGACACGATGGAAAAAATGGCCATGTAGAACAGCGTCAGGAAGCTGAAGGTGTACAGCGCATTGTCGTTGGCTGCCAGGCCAAAGCGCGTCCAGCCTATCCAC
>JBAQUE010000331.1:0-9926 GCA_049297315.1 Rugosibacter sp. | reverse complement strand
CGGCGCAATACGCCGTGGCCGAAGTTGATGAAACGGGAAAGCTTGGCATCGTCATTGCGGATGGACTTGACTTCATCAAGATCAGCGCCGGTGCAGAAATGCTTGCCCTGGGCGCGGATCAGAATGGCGCGCACGCCGGAGCCTGCCTTTTCGAATTCCGTCAGCGCGGCATCCAGCGCGGTATAGACGGAGAGCGACAGGCAGTTGAATTTTTCCGGACGGGCGAGTTCGATGATGCCGACGGCGCCGCTGGTGGAAACGGTAATGGGTGATGCGTTGGTGGATGCTGTGGTCGATGAAGCGGACATTATTTTTTCTCCTGAAGGTATTGCACGGCAATGCGTCCCACGCGTTCGCGGGCGACGATAAGTTTCATGACCTGGGCGGTGCCATCACCAATTTCCAGCCCCATGACTTCACGCAGGCGCTGCTGGTGCGGCAGGTCGGTTGACCAGCCATAGTGGCCGAAAGTCAGCAGGCACTGGTGGATGGTATCGAAAGCGGTTTTCGGCCCCATCCATTTGACCATCGCGGCCTCGGCGGTATGCGGCTGGCCGGCGTCGCGCAGCTCGAGCGCGTGGTAGCACAGCTGGCGCGTGGCGGCGATCAGCGCTTCGCATTCCACCAGCGGGAAGGTGACACCCTGGTATTGCGCCAGCGGCGCGCCGAAAGCTTCGCGCTCCTTGACATATTCCCAGGTTTCGTCGAGCGAGGCCTGGGCCGCCGCGACGCATTGCAGGGCGATCAGCGCACGGCTGAAATCAAAGCCCTGCATCACCTGCGTGAAGCCCTTGCCTTCGTCGCCGAGGCGATGGTCAACGGGAATGCGCACGTCATCGAAAAACACCGAGCCACGGCCAACGACATGGCTGGCGACATCGCTGCTGCGCGTGCGCTGCACGCCCGGCAGAGTCAAGGGCACGAGAAAGGCGCTGACGCCGCGCGCGCCGTCTTCAGGTTTGCCGGTGCGCGCGAACACGACCATCGCGTCGGCCTGGTCAGAAAACGAGATGGATGATTTTTCGCCATTCAGGACATATTCGTCGCCTTCGCGGCGCGCCTTGAGCTGCAGGTTGGCGGCGTCCGATCCGCCGCGCGGTTCGGTCAGCCCCAGGCCCATGATGGCTTCGCCGGCGATGATCTTGGTGACCCATTCATTGGCAAGATCGGGGTTCGCGTTGCGCGCGATGATGGAGCCCATCAGCGAGCCCAGCAGTTGCACATAGCTCACGCTGAAGTCGCCATAAGCGAGTTCTTCGATGATCAACCCGGCGGTCAAACTGCTGGCGCCCAGGCCGCCGTATTCTTCCGGCAGGTCGACGCCAATCAGGCCGAGCGAACCCATTTCCCTGAGGAAGCTGCGCTCGATGATGCTCTCCTTGTCACGCGCTTGATGGCGGGGGAGCAGCTTCTCCCGCGAAAAACGGCGCGCGACATCGCGCAGGGCTTGCTGGTCTTCAGTGAGCAACATGATGGGGATGCCTCCAGTGGAATGATTGTTCAGCGGGATCGAGTCAGGCCGAACATGCGCCGGCCTATGGCCGGGATTGTCAAGCAAAACCAATTTCTGCTACTATACCAAACAGTTGTTAGGTGGTTCAACTAATCAGTTCGGGCATGACAACAAGCCCGGCGCTATTTCTTCCTTTCTCCGCTTCTTACGCTTATGACAGCTACCGCTACGGCTTTCCCGACTCTGTTGTCGCCCTTGCGCGCCGGCACGCACACCCTGAAAAGCCGCGCCATCATGGGCTCCATGCATACCCGTCTGGAAACCATGGATCGGCCGCTGGAACGCCAGGTGCATTTCTACGCCGAGCGCGCGCGGGACGGTCTGGCGCTGGTCGTGACCGGCGGTTTTGCGCCGAATGCGCAAGGCCTGATCGAGGAAGGCGGCCCAATCCTGGAAACCGTCGAACAGGCGCATGAGTTGAAAGCCATTGCCGATGCCGTGCATGCCGAGGGCGGCAAGGTGCTGCTTCAGGTATTGCATGCCGGGCGCTACGCAAAAATTCCTTCGCCGGTCGGTGCGTCGGATATCCCGTCGCGCATCAACCCGCGCCAACCGCGTGCGATGACCCCGGATGAGGTGAAAAAAACCATTGATGATTATGTGCGTTGTGCGGAACTGGCCACGCTGGCCGGTTTTGACGGCGTGGAAATCATGGGTTCTGAAGGCTATCTGCTGAACCAGTTCACCGTGCAGCGCACCAATCAGCGCACTGACGAATGGGGCGGCAGCGCTGAAAATCGCCACCGCCTGCCGGTTGAAATCGTGCGCCGCACCCGCGAGCGTCTGGGTCCCGATTGCCTGATCATGTACCGCATCTCGGCGCTTGACCTGGTGGAAGGCGGCGCCGATGCGGATGAAATCGCGCAACTCGCGCGCTCGATCGAGGCGGCGGGCGCCGACATCTTGAACGTGGGTGTCGGTTGGCACGAAGCGCGCATCCCGACCATTGCCTTTGTCGTGCCGCGCGCCGCATGGAGCTTTGCTTCGGCGCGCCTGAAATCCGTGGTCTCGATTCCCGTGGTTGCCTCCAACCGCATCAACACGCCGGAAATCGCCGAAGCGGTGCTGTCCAGCGGCGAAGCGGACATGGTCTCGATGGCGCGGCCCTTCCTGGCGGATCCCGCCTTCATGCAAAAAGCGGCGCAAGGCCGCGCTGACGAAATCAATACCTGCATTGCCTGCAACCAGGCCTGTCTCGATTACATTTTCAGCAAGCGCCCCGCATCCTGCCTGGTCAATCCGCGCGCAGGCCGCGAGCTGGAGTTTGCCGAACTCAAGTCCCCAGCCGGCAGCCGCAGGGTGGCCGTGGTCGGCGCCGGCGTGGCCGGCCTGGCCTGCGCGGTGACCGCTGCCGAACAAGGCCACAAGGTCACGCTCTTCGAGGCGCAGAACGAGATCGGCGGACAAATCAATTACGCGCGGCGCGTGCCGGGCAAGCAGGAATTCAACGAGCTGCTGCGCTATTACAAACGCCGCATGGAAGTGCTCGGCGTCGAGCTGCGGCTGGGCGAAAAGCCATCGGCGGCCAGCCTGGCGGCGGGCAAGTTCGACCATGTGGTGGTCTCCACCGGCGTGCGTCCACGTGTGCCTGATATCCCGGGCATTGCGCACCCCAAGGTAGCGAGCTATCCCGATGTGTTTTCCGGCAAGGTGGCGCCCGGCAAGCGCGTGGTGGTTATCGGCGCCGGCGGCATCGGTTTCGACCTTGCGGAACTGCTGACGCATAGCTCGTCTGGCCAGCACACCCTGCCTGAAGAGGTAAAAGAATTTCAGGATGCATGGGGCGTGGATACATCGCGTGCCGCAGCCGGTGGACTCAAGCCCGGCCTGCCGGCACAACCCGCGCGGCAAGTCACGTTAGTGCAGCGCAAAGCAGAAAAGCCGGGCCGCTCGCTGGGCCTGACTACTGGCTGGGCGTTGAAGGAAACACTGCAACGCAATGGCGTCAAAATGCTGGCGGGCTGCCATTACGATCGCATCGACGATGCCGGTTTGCATGTCACGATAGACAACCAGCCCCAGTTGCTTGAGGCGGATACCATCGTCATTTGCGCGGGTCAGGAATCCGAGCGCAGCCTGTTCGACGAATTGCGCACGCTGGGCGTGAAAGCCGATGCGATCGGCGGCGCGGAACTGGCGGCCGAGCTGGATGCATTGCGCGCGATCGACCAAGGCACGCGCCTGGCTTTGGCGATCTAATTCAACTGCGGACTGCCAACCATCATGGACTTCGCCGAAAATTCCGAGCACGCTACTATCCGCGAAGCGATCGGCAAAATCTGCGCCCGCTTCGGCGATGACTACTGGCTGGAAAAAGACCGTAACGGCGGCTTCCCCTACGAGTTGCATCGTGCGCTCGCCGATGGCGGCTGGCTGGGCATCTGCATGCCGCCGGAATATGGCGGCAGCGGCATGGGGGTGACCGAGGCGGCGATCATGATGCAGACCATCGCCGGTACCGGCGCTGGCCTGTCCGGCGCCTCGGCGGTGCATCTGAATATTTTCGGCTTGCAGCCCGTCGTCGTGTTCGGCACTGAAGAGCAAAAACAGCGCATGCTGCCGCCGCTGATCGCGGGCCGTGAGAAAACCTGTTTTGCGGTCACCGAGCCGAACACCGGGCTGAATACCACGCAACTCAAGACGCGTGCCGAGCGTGACGGCGACCACTATATTCTTTCCGGCGCGAAGGTATGGATTTCCAGCGCGCAGGTGGCTGAAAAAATGCTGATCCTGGTGCGCACCACACCCATCGAGCAATGCAGCAAGCCTACCCTCGGGTTGAGCCTGTTCTATACCGATCTGGATCGCAACTATGTCGAGATCCGCGAGATCGAGAAGATGGGGCGCAAAGCGATCGATTCGAACCAGTTGTTCATTGATGGCCTGCGCGTGTCGGTGGCCGACCGCATCGGTGAAGAAGGGCGTGGTTTTGAATACATCCTGCATGGCATGAATCCTGAGCGCATCCTGATCGCCGCCGAAGCCATCGGCATTGGCCGCATGGCGTTAGAGCGTGCGACGCGGTATGCCAATGAGCGGGTGGTGTTCAACCGGCCGATCGGGCAGAATCAGGCGATTCAGCATCCGCTGGCTGAATCATGGATGGAGCTCGAAGCGGCCGATCTGGTGATGCAGCGCGCCGCCTGGAAATATGACCATGACCTGCCCTGTGGCGCGGACGCGAATGCGGCCAAATACCTCGCGGGCGAAGCCGGGTTCAACGCCTGCCAGCGCGCCATCATGACGCATGGCGGTTATGGTTACGCCAAGGAATATCAGGTCGAGCGTTATCTTCGCGAAGTGATGATTACGCGCATTGCGCCGATCAGCCCGCAACTTATCCTGTGCTTCATCGCGGAGAAAGTGCTCGGCCTGCCGAAGTCTTATTAACAAACAGCGCATCGTTGCCAGGCTGTCCTGATGCGATACGCGTAAATATTTAGCAAATCTGGAAATCGCCCATGGACAATAGCATTCAGGATACCGAACGGCAGGACAACCTGCGCATGTTGTGCGAAAGCGCGCAAAGCTTTGCTGCCAAGGAATCGCCGTTGGCGCGCGCGCGCGGATTACGCGGTACGCCGACCGGCTTTGACCGCAGCTTCTGGGGCAAGCTCGCAGAACAGGGCTGGACCGGCCTGCTGATCCCCGAATCTGCCGACGGCTATGGCCAGGGGTTCGGTGAGATGGCGGCGGTGGTTGCCGCACTGGCGGCGCAAGTGTCGCCCGAACCTGTTGTGCCGGCACTGGTATTCGCCAGCCGGCTGATCCAGCACAGCGGCAGCGGTGAGCTGCACAACGGGTTGCTGGCGCAAATCGCTGCGGGGGAGCTCATCCCCGCCGTCGCATGGCAGGAAGATGCCACCGGGCGCATCATCAATCTCGGCGCTGCCAAGACGGCGGCGCAGCCTGCTGGAGACAAGATCAAGTTGACAGGCGAAAAACACCACATCCGCCCAGGCGCTGACTGCGATGGTTTTGTCGTCTCGGCTGCTGGTGCAGGTGGCGAGTTGTCACTGTTCTGGGTGCCCGCAAACACGCCGGGCGTGACAGCCAGCGAGGTGCCGCTGGCCGATGGTACCAGCGCGGCGCGTGTGAAGTTCGACAACGTGACGCTTGATGCGGGCCAGTGCCTGGCGCAGGGTGCTGCGGCGCTGCATGCCATGACCCGCGCCTATGACGAAGCGCTGGTCATGGCCAGTGTCGAGTTGCTGGCCCTGCAGCGCGCCATGCTGTCAATGACACTGGAATACCTGCGCACACGCAAGCAGTTCGGCAAGCCCATCGGCAGTTTCCAGTCCTTGCAGCATCGCGCCGTCGATCTGCATATCCAGCAGGAACTGACTGCATCCGTGGTGGATCAGGCGATTGACCTGCTGGACCGGGATGCCCCGGATGCCGAGCGGTCGGCCATGGCCAGCCGCGTCAAGGCGCGTGCTGCGGATGCCGGCTTGCTGCTGGCCCGTGAGTCGGTGCAACTGCATGGCGCTATTGGCTTCACTGATGAATACGATTTGGGTTTGTACGTGCAGCGTGCATTGGTGTTGTCGGCCTGGCTGGGCAATGCGCAAACACAGCGTCTCCGCTATGCGGCGATTACCCGGACCATCGAGACCAACGCCTGAAGCAAGGAGCTATAAAAATGTCTACAAATAACCTTACCGACTGGAATGCCTTGGATAACGACAGCTTTCGGCATACGGTGCGTGAATTTTTCGAGCAGAACTATCCGGCCGAGTTACGCTATCCGCCGACGCGCCTGCGCTGGGCGCAGGTCAAGGACTGGTACATGGCGCTGTCCCGCAAGGGCTGGATCGCGCCCAGCTGGCCGCAGGCATTTGGCGGCATGGGCTTGAATCCGGAAAAGCTGATCATCTTCATCGAAGAGCAGGAGCGTTGGGGCGTCGCCCGCGCACCGGATATGGGCATCACGATGGTCGGCCCTTTGCTGATCCAGTATGGCAGCAAGGAACAGCAGGACCAATATCTGCCCAGGATCATCCAGGGCGAAAACATCTGGTGTCAGGGTTATTCCGAACCCAACTCCGGTTCCGACCTGGCCAGTTTGCGCACGGAGGCCGTGGAAGACGGTGATGACTTTATCGTGACTGGGCAGAAAACCTGGACCACGCTGGCGCAGGACGCGACACATATTTTCCTGCTGGTGCGCACCGACAAGAATGTGAAAAAGCAGGAAGGCATCAGTTTTCTGCTGGTTGATTTCAAGTCCCCCGGCATCACCGTGCGCCCGATCCGCAATATTGCCGGCCACGAGGAATTCTGTGAAGTCTTCCTGGAAAATGTCCGCGTACCCAAAACGAATATCGTCGGCGGGCTCAATCAGGGCTGGGGCATCGCCAAGGCCTTACTGGGTTTTGAGCGGATTTTCCTGGGCAGCCCGAAACAGTCGCAGTATGCACTGGCCAGAATCCGCGAAGCGGCGCAAGTGCTGGGCTTGTTCGACGACCCCATTTTTGTGGACCGCTACACGCAGCTGCAACTGGATGCCGCTGACTTGAATGCCTTGTATGTGCACTTTGTCGACCAGGTCAAGCGCGGAGAAAAACTCGGGCCGGATATTTCCATGCTCAAGGTCTGGGCAACCGAAACCTACTCGCGTTTGGCCAATCTGCTGGTTGAAGTCGCCGGCAGTTCCGGCGGCGTAGTCGGCGATATCGACCTGGGTGGTGACACCATGGACGTGCTGACCAGTTTCTACAACGCGCGGCCAGCCACGATTTATGGCGGCAGCAATGAAATCCAGCGCAACATTCTGGCCAGCAGCGTGCTGCACCTGCCAGCCTGAGCCATCTTTTAGAGAACCCTGTCCATGCAAGATGCCCAGCAGTTGTTTACCGGTCCGGGACCGGATGCGATCTTCGCCGCCGCCCTGGATGAAGGAAAATTCCTCATCCAGCACTGCAACGCATGCAGCAAGCATGTGTTTTATCCGCGCGTGATTTGCCCGCACTGCGGCTCGCCTGACCTGGCCTGGCAGCCGGCCAGCGGCAGGGGCGCCGTGTATGCCACGACCGTCGTGCGCCGCAAGCCAGAGCATGGTGGAGATTACAACGTGGCGCTGGTCGACCTGGCCGAGGGGCCGCGCCTGATGAGCCGGGTGGATGGCGTCTCGCCACACGATGTGCGTATCGGCATGGCAGTGGTCGCGCAGGTCATCGACGAACCGAAAAAAGGCAAGCTGCTGGTCTTTGTGCCGGTAAATGGAGAAAAAGCATGAGCGCCGCAGACCTGCGCGGGAAAACCGCCATTGTCGGTGTCGGGCTGGGTGGCCTGCCTGCAGCGCCTAACCGTTCGTCGATGGAAATCCAGATCGAAGCGGTACATCGCGCATTGAATGATGCAGGGTTGAAGCCAAAGGATGTCGATGGCTTGTTTACCGGCTCTTCACACCACTTCATGCCGGCGCTATCCGCTGCCGAATATCTGGGCATACACCCGAAGATTTCCGACAGCACGATGATCGGCGGCTCATCCTTTGTTGGCCATTTGCTGCCTGCCGCGATGGCTCTCCAGACGGGCCTGTGTGAAGTTGCGCTGATCTGTTACGGCAGTAATCAAGGTTCCGGTTTCGGCAAGCTGAAATCGATGTCTGAACCGCAGACCTATGAAGCGCCCTATGATCCGCGCCATCCGATCACCAGTTATGCGCTGGCGGCTTCGCGGCACATGCATCAATATGGCACGCGCCGCGAAGACCTGGCTGAAGTGGCTGTCGCCGCGCGGCGCTGGGCGCAGCTTAACCCACTGGCTTTTGCGCGTGATGAGCTCACGCTTGAGCAAGTCATGGCGGCGCGCATGGTGAATGATCCGTTGTCGGTGCTTGACTGCTGCCTGGTCACCGATGGCGGCGGCGCATTGATCCTCGTGCGCAGCGAGCGCGCGCGCGACTTTCCCAAGCCGCCGGTGTATGTCTTGGGCGCCGCGATGGCGCACTGGCATCGGCAGATCAGCGCCATGCCTGACCTGACGGTGACTGCGGCGGCCGAGTCGGGGCCGCGCGCTTTCGCCATGGCTGGCCTGAGTCCTGCGGATGTCGATGTGGTCGAGCTGTATGACGCATTCACCATCAATACCCTGCTGTTCCTCGAAGACCTCGGGTTTTGCGCCAAGGGTGAAGGCGGCGCTTTCGTGCGCGGTGGCCGCATCGCGCCGGGCGGCGTGTTGCCGGTGAATACCAATGGTGGCGGCTTGTCGTGCTGCCACCCCGGCATGTATGGAATTTTCCTGTTGATCGAAGCTGTGCAGCAGTTGCGTGGCGAGGCGGGGGCGCGTCAGGTGCAGAATCCCCATGTCGCCCTTTGTCATGGCAATGGCGGCGTGCTGTCAAGCCAGGTCACCGCCCTGCTGGGCGATCACACCACGATCTAGTGGGTTGTCTGAAAAAACTGAAACAAGGGGGGATGAATGGCGATTAACTATGACAAGCTGATGGCATGGCCTTTCGAGGATGTGCGCCATCGCTATACGGCGCGCGACACGATGCTGTATGCCTTGGGACTGGGGCTCGGCACGCAACCGACGGATGAAGACGAACTGCGCTTTGTCTATGAGAAAAACCTGCAAGCCTTGCCGACTTACCCGGTAGTGCTGGGTTATCCGGGGATGTGGATACAGCATCCCGATACCGGGGTTGACTGGATGCGTCTGGTGCACGGCGAACAAGGGCTGCGCATCCATCGCCTGCCCGATCCTGAAGGTGAGGTCATCGGCCGCACCCGCGTTACCGGCATCATTGACAAGGGCGAAGGCAAGGGCGCGTTGGTGTTGACCGAGCGCACGGTCAGCGATGCGGCCAGTGGCGAACTGTTATGCACTTTGACGTCCACCACCTTCTGCCGTGCTGATGGCGGCTTTGGTGGTCCATCCGGGCCGGCGCCATCAGTGCATGCCTTGCCCGACCGAGCGCCTGACCATGTTTGCGAGCGGACGACGGAAGCGCGTGCAGCGCTGATCTACCGGTTGTCCGGTGACTATAACCCGTTGCATGCCGAACCGGCCATCGCGCGCACTGCTGGCTTTGAACGTCCGATCCTGCATGGTTTGTGCACCTTTGGCATCGCGGGTTACGCGGTGCTCAAGACGCTGTGCGGCAACGATCCGACGCGGCTGGCGGCGATCAAGGTGCGCTTTTCTTCGCCGGTCTATCCCGGCGAGACCATACGTACCGAAATGTGGCTTGATGGCTCGAACGTGTCTTTCCGCGCGCGTGTCGTCGAACGCGATGTTGTCGTTCTCAACAATGGCTTGGCGGAAATCCGCTGAGTTTTTATTTATCAACCAGGAGGAGCAACCATGAACTACGCAGACTTTCAGTTTCTTAAATTCGACCACAAGCCAAATGGCGTGCTGGTTATCACCATCAATCGCCCGGAAGTCATGAACGCCACCAATG
>JBAQUE010000330.1:0-7609 GCA_049297315.1 Rugosibacter sp. | reverse complement strand
CGGCTAGCGAGCCTGCCGCGCTTGTAGCGGGGTTGCTCCTGCCGCCCCTGGTGCTCGGCCTGATGGCTTGGTTCCACCCCATGCGTCGGCAATTCCTGGGGTGGCTGATGCCACGGGAGCCACAGATATGAAACAAACGCATAACAGATGCCGCTGGATTGATATATTCCTTCCAGGGGATGTGTACAACCAGGGTCCCTATCACTTTATGAATGGAGAAATACCAAATGAGTCAGAATTCAACTTGGCTTTTGCAGCATAGGCATAATGTGTATTCCCAAACTGGCGAAGATGGAATAATAGAAAAGATTTTAGAAATATTGCCTGAAAAAAATGGCTGGTGCGTAGAGTTTGGCGCTTGGGATGGAATGCATTTAACCAACACGCGGAATTTAATAGAGTCGAAGGGTTATGCTGCTGTCTTGATAGAGGCCAATCCTAAACGGTTTAAGGACCTGCAGCGAAACTACGCGGAGAAAAATGACGTCGTTACGATAAATAATTATGTTGGATTCACGGATGATGATGGTCTTGACCATATTCTCAAAAATACTCAAATTCCAGTCGATTTTGATTTTCTTTCAATTGATATAGACGGTAATGACTATCACGTCTGGAAGTCAGTGGTGAGATACAAACCGAAGGCTGTAACGGCTCGATCCAGCCGAAGGCAGCAACGGCGGCACAGGCGATGGCCAGCCCGACGTGCTCGCGGGCAAATCCGCAACGCCAGCCCAGTCCGTTTCGCTGCTGGAAGATGGCGATCAGCACGCCGCTGCCGGTAACAAGGGCGATGACGTAGGCAAAGGCCACCCCGTGCGCCCCGTAATGGCTGCCGAGCAGCCAGCCCAGGCCGGCGTTGAGTGCGCCCATGATGATGTGGGACAGCGTGTTGCAACCCAGCTGGCCGGTGCCCATATTGGTCAAAAAGGCCGGGCCGGCGAAGATATTGACCAACCATCCCACGGCGAGGAACCCAAACAAGAAGACAAACTCGGGTCGGTACGCCCCCACGAGCAGCCACGAGATGCCACCGGCCCAAGCGATGAGGAGCGCAAATGTTGGCAGGGCGACGAAGGCCAGCACGCGCATGTTCTCGCGGTAGAAGCCGACGAGTCGAGCTGGTTCAACCTCTGCCAGCGCCGCCACATGCGGCACGATGGCCTGGTTGGCACTGACGATCAGGGCGCGGACCTTGAGTACCACTTGGCTCGCCATCTCGAAGTAGCCGGCCGCCGCAGGGCCGCCGAAGCGGGCCATCAGCGCCTTGGCGACCGGGTCGAACAGCAGCATGAAGACCGTCGCTGCCTGCACGTTGGCGCCGTAGCCCAGCATCTCGCGCAGCACGGGCTTGTTCCAGCGCCGCGGTAGCCGCGGCAAGGCCGACAATTCGTGGCGCAACAGCAGCCGGCCGATCACGGCGAGAAACAGCCCCTGACCAATCTGCGCCCAGGCCAGGCCCACCAGTCCACGTTGCGGCACCAGCCAAATTGCAAGCATCAACAAGAGCGCCTGCCCGGTCACCACCAGCCCGGCGCGCAGATCCATGCGCTGACAGCCGTCGAGCCCGCCCTGGAATACGGCGGCGACGATGGTCAGCCACAACGAGCCCAGCGCGTAGGGCAGTATCTCTTGCGCCTGCGCCAGATGGCTGGTGTCGAACAGATGCGGCAGCAGCTTCGCGAGCAGCGGATAGAGCAGCGGCATCATCGCCCCCACCAGGACCATCAGGGTCAGCGTGGCGGTGTCGATGACCTGCCCGGCATGAACAAGCTCGCCCCGCGCCCGATCGCGGGCGACGAAGCGAGTCACCCCGGCGCTGAGGCCCAGATCGGCCAGACGCGAAGCCGAAACGGTGGCCAGCACCACGGACCACACGCCGAGTTGCTCCACACCCAGCGCAGTGTTGATGTATCGGTAGAGCGCGAACAGCAGGCCCGCGCCGGCGAGCGCCTGCACGATGTTGGCGAGGGCGTTGCTGGCCAAAGGCCTGCTCATCGTTTTTGCACCAGAACCATGAAATGGTCACGGGCGCTTCCCCAGCCCGGCGGGTGATCGACCAGTTCGGGATGAGCTTTTACCTTCTTGCCTCCCATGCCGAGCTTCCGCAGGGCACGGAATCCCGAAGGCATGGTGCGGTACAGAACATTGTTCGCAACCTCCCTGATGCGCCCTGACCGCGATGCGCGACCATGGGCGAAGGTCGCCTGCTTTACGACTCGACAGCCGAGTGCGTCGGCAAGTCCGGAAAACCACGCCGGACTGACGAAGGAGATATGCTCGGCGATGGTGCAATACCAATACCGGCTACCCATCCACTGAAAAGTGCGGGCATCCAAATTACCGGTGGAGATCAGCGCCCAGCCTCCTGGCCTTATTGCTGCAAGGCAGTCATTGAGGAAGGATTTCGGCCGCTCCACATGCTCGATGACGTCGAAGGCAGTGATGCAATCGAAGCTGCCCGCAACCGCTGAAAAATCACTTCCGATCACCTCGATGCCCTTCTGTTCCGCCCGGTTGCGCGCTGCGCGGTGAATCTCGATACCACAACAACGGTATGAGCCAACGAGCGGCTCCAGGAATCCGCCATCAAAGCACCCCACATCAAGAACCCGGCTTTCGGCGGGTAGCATTTCTTTGATCCAGTCGTGAGCGATACACCAATCCCGGCGGGAATCTGCCGGAGTCGTCCAGGTCAGCTCATTGCCTTGCAAGTAAAGAGTGTCGAGTTCGTCTTTGCTCAGCCGCGGCCAGCGAAAGCCCAACGAGCATTGGCAGCAACGGTACATAAACCCGCCGGATAGCGGACGCTCCAACGTCCGCCCGGCAAACACGTCGGTTGCAGGAATGGATCCAATCAGCTTCGTGCTTCCAGCACAATCCGGGCACAGCGGCAACGGCTTGGTCATCTCACAAACACCGCATCCAGAAACACCACCCGCCCGTCCTCACCATAGATCTGGTCGAGATTTCCCGCGTAGCGGAAACCAGCCGCGTGGAGCAGTTGCGCGAGCCCATGAAAATCCGCTTGCCCCTCGTAAAGAGGATCAAGGCAGACCTCCAGCACCACGGCTTTACACAGCGTCAGCATACGTCCCGCCCCACGCAGGACATGATCCTCGAAGCCCTGCACGTCCAGCTTGAGCAGGATTTCCCGTGGCATGTGATCGAGGGCGTCTTCGAGCGCCTGATCCAGCGTGGACACCCGAATGCGGGTCATGCGCTCTGCCTGGGTCTGCGGGTAGAGACGGTGGCAAGTGTCGGTTGACGCAAGCAGTGAAGACGAAGGCGTGTGCTGCTCGTGGAGATGCATTTCCATCTCGCCTTCCTGTTCCCCCAGCGCCAGTTGGAAGCAGTGCACCCGGCTGTTTTGCGCCTGCGCCCAGGCGGAGAGCTGGCGGAAAGGCTCTTCCAGCGGCTCGAAGCAATAGAGTTCGGCCCGTGGAAAGGATCCCGAGATCATGCGGGCGAACTGGCCCTGATTGGCGCCGACGTCGATGATGGTGCCGATATTCAGTCGGGACAGTCCCAGCAGGGTGCGTTGGGGGGATCGTTTAAGGCGGACTACATCGAAGCCCAGCCGGTTGACGCCGCGGCGAACGATATTTTTCAAGCTCATTAATTTCCCTTTGTTGTTTCGTTAAAAAGTCGGCACCCCAAGGGTACTGATGAAGCCTCTGCGGAGTGGGCTAAGCCCGCAAACGACGCAGGCAAAGCCGCTCCGGATTCCTACGGGGCGCGCTGGTGATACGGCGGCGGAGGGTTCAAGAGGGCGCTTTGCGTGGGTGTTTATGCGTGATGGGCAACGAAGTCTTGATAGGCCGCGGCGAGGCCGGTTTTGAATTCGGTGGGCGCACGCCAGCCTATGGCGTGCAGGCGCGATACGTCGAGCAGTTTGCGCGGGGTGCCGTCGGGTTTGCTGGTGTCGAAGATGAGGTCGCCGTCAAAGCCGATGACTGCTTTGACGGTTGCGGCGAGTTCGCGGATGGTTTGGTCTGCGCCGATGCCGATGTTGATTAACGGCCAGGATGGCGTGTTGGGGGCCGATGGCTGAGGATTGAGGACGGCATTGAAGGCGTCTTCTGGCAGGGCCATCAGGTGGAGGCAGGCGTCGGCCATGTCTTCGCTGTACATGAATTCGCGGCGCGGGGCGCCGGTGCCCCAGATGGTGACGTGCTTTTCCTGGCGGGTTTTGGCTTCGTGGAATTTGCGGATAAGGGCGGGGATGACGTGGGAGTTTTCGGGGTGGTAGGTGTCGCCGGGGCCATAGAGATTAGTGGGCATGACGGCGAGGAATTTTGCGCCGTACTGGCGGTTGTAGCTGGCGCACATTTCGACGCCGGCGATCTTGGCGATGGCGTAGGCGCGGTTGGTCGGTTCGAGCGGGCCGGTGAGGAGGTATTCTTCCTTGATGGGCTGCGGGCAGTCGCGCGGATAGATGCAGGATGAGCCGAGGAACAGCAGGCGCTTGACGCCGTGGGTATAGGCGCTGTGGATGACGTTGGTCTGGATGGTCAGGTTGTTGTGGATGAATTCGGCGGGGTAGGTGTCGTTGGCGTGGATGCCGCCGACTTTGGCGGCGGCGAGGAAGACGTAATCAGGTTTTTCGGCGGCGAAGAAGGCTTCGACCGCGGCATGGTCAGTGAGGTCGAGCTCGGCATGGGTGCGGGCCAGCAGGTTGGTGTAGCCCCTGGCTTGCAGGCCGCGGGTGAGGGCGGAGCCGACCAGGCCACGGTGGCCGGCGACATAGATTGTGGACTGAGGGCTGAGGACGGAGAGGCCAAGGCTTTGGGGCTGGTTCATTTTGGGTATTGGCGTTCTTGTGCGTGGGTGAGGTTCGGGGGCGGGTCCGGTTTTCAAATTCTAACCCGGCCACCTGCTTGAATTCATGTTCGTTAATTCATCTTCGTTGTGGGTGACGAGTATCCAGCCGGCTGCTTTGGCATGGGCGGCAATCCACAGGTCGTTATTGCCGATGGTTTGGCCCGATTGTTCAAGTTTCGAACGGATTTTGCCATGCCAGTGCTGCCCGGCATGGTCATCCAGCACCGCGATTTGAATGGTGTTGGTCAGTTGTTCAATTGCGGCAAATGCTGCGGCAAATGTTGCGGTAAATGCTTTTTTGGGTGACTGGCTTTTTTTTGCGCCGTGGCGTAACTCACCGAGCGTGATCACGGACATCGCAAGTTGCCCGGCTGCATGTTGTGCGAGGCGCTCGCGCGTGTCGGGCGGGTGTTTCATTTTTCGTCGTGCGGCAAGGCCAGTTTGACGAGGCATTCCGCGAAGGTTTGCAGGTCGTGCAAACGGTTGCTCAGAATGCTTCGCACCACGTCGAGGTCCAGTTCCCGGTAGTTATGCACGGCGATATTGTGGAAGCCGACCATGCCGGCAAGATGTTGGCCGAGCTGGGGATCAATGACAGATGATTGGGCCAGTTGCGTGAAAACCTGGCGGCTCTCGGTGGGGATGCCAAGGCGGTGCAGGCGCACCAGGTGCATGCCGGCATCAATGGATGCTTCGCAGGCGCGTTGCAGGTTCAGCAGGATGGAATCCTGCCGCGTGAAGTTGGTGGCCAGCTCGTTTTCGTGCCCGCGGTATTCTTCGCCGATACGCTTCAGGCAGCGTTCGATGATGGCGGCCTTGCCCAGCAAAACATCATCCATGGATGCTGCCCCGGCGGCGGATATCGTCAAGAATGCCGCGGCGCTCTTCGTTCAGCCGGACGTAGTCGGAGAGCGTCCGCGAGTCATATTCTTCGGCGGCCGACGTGTTCGCCGCATACAGGCGCACGCCTTCCATGACAATCTGCACACGCAAGGTGACGGGGAGTGACCGCAGGTCGTTGAGATCCACATCGCGCCCCGTCAGCCGCGATAGCTCGCCCGCCAGTTGCAACTGCTCGGCAAGCGTCAGCGGATGTGCCGCGAGCAGGGCGAGGTCGATGTCGCTATCCTCCCGCGCATAAATTCCCCCGGCGCTGCCATACCGATACACGGACTGCAAATCCGGCAGGCTGGCCAGCAGCGTTGCGACGATGCGCTCGTCGAACGGATGGGCGGCCGGTGTCATGCGCGTGTCGGTCGGTTTTTCCATGGCGGTTTCCAGTCTACCATCCGGGTTATTGCGCGTTGTTTTGCTTATGCGCTTCTTCCGCTTCTTCCATAAGCGTCTTCAAGCCGCACGATGTCGTCTTCGCCGAGGTAGGCGCCGGACTGGACTTCGATGAGTTCGAGGTCGGTCTTGCCGGGGTTTTCGAGGCGATGGACGATGCCGAGGGGAATGTAGGTGGATTGGTTTTCGGTGAGCAGCAGGGTGTCTTCGCCACGGGTGATTTTTGCGGTGCCCTTGACGATGATCCAGTGTTCGGCGCGGTGGTGGTGTTTTTGCAGGGACAGGCGCTTGCCGGGTTTGACGATGATGCGCTTGACTTGATAGCGTTCGCCGTGCGCCATGCCTTCGTAGCTGCCCCAGGGGCGGTGCACGCTTGTGTGGAATTCGCTCTCAACACGGCCTTCGCGCTTGAGCTGGTCGACAATCTGCTTGACATCCTGCGCCCGGTCTTTGGGGGCGACGAGCACGGCGTCGGCGGTTTCGATGATAACCATGCCGCTCAGGCCGATGGCGGCGACCAGGCGGGATTCGGCGCGTACCAGGTTGTTGGTGCAGTCGTGGGTGATGACGTCGCCGCTGCAGGTGTTGGCGGAAAAGTCGGCGCTGGCGCTACGGCACAGGGTGTCCCAGGCGCCGATGTCGTTCCACCCGGCGGCGAGCGGGATGACGACGCCATCGTTTATTTTTTCCATCAGCGCGTAGTCGATGGAGTCGGCGCGGCAGCGCGCGAAGGCGTCGGCTTCGAGGCGGATGAAATCCAGGTCGCTGGTGGCGCTGTCGACGGCGGCACAGGCCGGCCCGGCGATATCGGGCGCGAGCTGGCCGAGCGCGTCGAGATAGCGGTCGGCGCGGAACAGGAAGATGCCGCTGTTCCAGTAATAGTCGCCGGTGTCGAGGTAGCTTTGGGCGGTGGCGGCGTCGGGTTTTTCGACAAAGCGGTCGAGCGTGAAGCCGCCGGCCAGTGGCGCGCCACGGCGGATGTAGCCGTAGCCGGTTTCCGGGCGTTCGGGGACGATGCCGAAAGTGACAAAGCGCCCGTCGCGGGCGTGTGGAATGCCATCTGCAATGGCTTGCTGAAATGCGGGGATGTCGGCGAAGACGTGGTCGGATGGCAGCACCAGCAGCAGTGGCGATGCGCCGTCGCGCCGCGCCCCGGGCGCGGCGGCGGCAATGGCGGGTGCGGTATTGCGGGCGACGGGTTCGAGCAGGATGTCGGCTGCGGTATCTATTTCGAGCGCTTGTTCGGCGACCAGAAAGCGGTGCGCTTCATTGGTGACGAGGATGGGCCGGCCAACGCCGTCGAGTCCGGCCAGCCGTTGCAGGGTGGCTTGCAGCAGGGAGTGTTCACCGAGCAGGCGCAGGAATTGTTTGGGGTAGTGAGTGCGCGAGAGCGGCCACAGGCGGGTGCCGGAACCACCGCAGAGGAGTATTGGGATCAGGTTCAAGGGGGAAGGGTTGAAGGGAGAAGGGTTGAAGGGAGAAGGGGGAAGGGTTGAAG
>JBAQUE010000329.1:0-29376 GCA_049297315.1 Rugosibacter sp. | reverse complement strand
GAATCCCACGCGCGCGCCAGCGAGGCCGAAGAATTTTCCGAGCGAGCGCAGGACAATCACGTTTTCTGCCTGCGCCGTCCCGGCCACGGCGGCCAGTGAATCAGCCGCATCAACATCGGCAAAGGCTTCATCGACAATCAGCCAGCCGCCGCGTTTCGCCAGGCCTTGCGCCGCCGCGAGCAATTCATCACATGCAAACCGCATACCATCCGGGTTGTTCGGATTGGCCAGCATGATCACGTCAGCCGCCTGGCGCAGCAATTCATCCGCCATGCATTCGGCCACGCGATGCCCGGCCGCTCGCCAGGCTGGCGCGTATTCGCCATAGGTCGGCGCGAGCACGGCCACCGTGCCCGGGACGCGCAGGCGCGGCAAGGCGAGAATCGCCGCCTGTGAGCCGGCCAGCGGCAAAATGTGCGTGACGTGCGCCGCAGCGTAATAAGCACACGCGGCTTCCAGCAAGCCATCGTCATCTTCCGGCAGCCGCTGCCAGGCGCTTGCGGGAATCGCCGGCGCCGGATAAGGCCAGGGCGCGATGCCGGTGGAAAGGTCCAGCCAGCCGTCGGGCGGAATCGCGTAATGCCGGCTGGCGGCAAGCAGGCGGCCGCCGTGTTCAAGCATGCGCTACCACCCAAACCAGCAGCGCCGCAATCGCCAGCCATAACCACTGCCCGCGCCCGACCAGCGCCAGCGCATGCTGAATATGGGCCATATTCGCCGTCCCACCAGCGCCGACTTTGGGCCGCATCTCTTGCGCGCCGTGATACACCGCCGCACCACCCAACTGCACACCAATCGCGCCCGCCCCGGCCGCAATCACCGGCCCGGCATTCGGGCTGGACCAGGCGTACGCCTGCGTGCGCCAGCAATGCAAGGCCATGCGCGTGTCGCCAAGGAGTGCATAGGTCAATGCCGTCAGCCGCGCCGGCACGAGATTCAGCACATCGTCGATGCGCGCCGCCGCCCAGCCGAAATAAATGCGCCGCGCGTCCTTGTAACCCCACATCGCATCCAGCGTATTGGCCAGACGATAGAGCAAGGCGCCCGCGCCACCGCCGACGCAAAACCAGAACAAGGTGCCGAACACGGCATCGTTGCCATTTTCCAGAACCGATTCAACGGCCGCACGCGAAATGCCTTCTTCATCCAGCGACGAGGTGTCGCGCGAGACCATCCAGCTGACATGCATGCGGGCGCTGGCCAAGTCGCCCGCCGCCAGATCATGTGCAACCTGCGCGCCATGTTGCATCAGGCTGCGCGCACCCAGTGCGAAATACAGCAGCGCCACGTCCACGGCCCAGCCCCATGCCTGGCGCTGGCAAAACACCGCCAGCGCGGCCAACGGAATAATCAGCAGCAACCAGCCCAGCAGGCCGTTCATGCGGTTGAACAGCGGATGCCCCGGCGCGCCGCAACGCAGCACAAGCTCGACCCGATCCGCCAACGCGCCAAACCCGACCAGCGGATGAAACCGGCGCGCCTCGCCGAGCAGACGGTCCAGCAAAATGCCCGCCAGCATCGCCAACGGCAGGGCGGGGAAAACATCGCGCATGGGATAATTCGAAAATGAAGAAAACGGGATTCTACTGGTGAGTGCTACCGCACTTATGATTCAAGGGTGTACTTCGGACGCCGGCAAGACCACACTCGTCGCCGCACTGTGCCGCATCCTCAAGCGCCGTGGCGTCAATGTCGCGCCATTCAAACCACAGAACATGGCGCTGAATTCCGCCGTTACCGCCGACGGTGGTGAAATCGGCCGTGCCCAGGCCTTGCAGGCGCAGGCCGCCGGCATCGCGCCGCGCATCGACTTCAACCCGGTGCTGCTCAAACCAACCAGCGACCACCGCGCCCAGGTCATCATCCACGGCCATGCCGTCGACACGCTCGATGCCCGCGCCTATCACGAGTACAAGCGCATCGCGATGGACGCCGTGATGCAAAGCTGGCAGCGGCTGACAGACGAATTCGACTGCGTGATCGTCGAAGGCGCGGGCAGCCCGGCTGAAATCAACCTGCGCGAGCGCGACATCGCCAACATGGGCTTCGCCGAAGCCGCCGATGTGCCGGTCATCCTCGTCGCCGACATCGACCGTGGCGGCGTCTTCGCGCATCTGGTCGGCACGCTGGAACTGCTTTCGCCCACCGAACAGGCGCGCGTCAGGGGCTTTGTCATCAACCGTTTTCGCGGCGACATCGGCCTGCTCGCATCCGGCCTCGATTGGCTCGAAGCGCACACCGGCAAGCCTGTTCTCGGCGTGCTGCCTTACCTGCACGGCCTGATGCTGGATGCGGAAGATGCGATCGCCACAGCGAGTGAAGCCAAACCGGTGACGCGCCTGAAGGCGGTAGCGCTGGCCTATCCGCGCTGCTCCAACCACAATGATCTCGACCCGCTGCGCCTGCATCCGGAAGTCGACTTCACCTGGCTCGGCCCCGGCCAGGCCATCCCGCCTTGCGACCTGCTCATCCTGCCCGGCTCGAAAGCGGTACAAAATGACCTCGCCTGGCTGCGCGAGCAAAATCATGACGCCGCGATTGCCCGCCATCTGCGTTACGGCGGCAAGCTGATCGGGCTGTGCGGCGGCTACCAGATGCTGGGGCGCATGCTGCACGACCCGCTGGGGCTGGAAGGCGCACCGGGCAGCCAGCCCGGGCTTGGCCTGCTCGAGTGCGAGACCGCGCTGGCGGCGGAAAAGCAGTTGCGCAATGTCACCGGCGCGCTGGCGCTGCCTGGCTCGCCGGCGATGAACGGTTATGAAATCCACATGGGCGTCACCCACGGCGCAGCCTTGGCAAACCCTGCCGTGCATTTCGCCGGCGGGCGCAGCGATGGCGCGCAGTCAGGCGACGGGCGGATTTTCGCCAGCTACTGCCATGGAATCTTCGACCACCCCGAAGCACTCGCCGCCCTGCTCGCCTGGGCCGGACTGGAAGATGCCCAGACCATCGATTACACCGCCCGCCGCGAGGCGGATCTCGACCGCCTGGCCGATGCGGTGGAAGCTGCGCTCGACTGGAACAAAGTCGGCGCCAGCATTACGCTGCCGGGCTTTTGAGTTCCAGCGGCAAACCCGCCGCGACAAAAGTAACGCGGTCGGCCACCGCAGCCACCCGCTGATTCAACCGCCCTGCCTCATCGACAAAGCGGCGCGTCACCTCGCCCAGCGGGATGATGCCCAGGCCGACTTCATTACTGACCAGAATCACGCGGCCGGGAAGCGTCGGCAACAACTCAAGAAGTGCAGCCGTTTCCTGCGCCAGCAGACGGCCATCGGCATCGGCGAACAGCAGGTTCGAGAGCCATAAGGTCAGGCAATCGACGAACAGGCAGCGGTCGTCCGCCGCCGCATGAAGTGCAGCGGCAAGCTGCAGCGGCTCCTCGACCAGCCCCCAGGCCGCCGGCCGCCGCGCCTGATGATGCGCGATGCGCTGCGCCATTTCATCATCCCGCGCCTCGGCGGTGGCGATGCAGGTCACCGCCAGGCCGGATTCCAGCGCGCGCTGTTCCGCCAACAGACTCTTGCCCGAACGGGCGCCACCCAGTATCAATTCGATCATGGCGGGATTATCCTTGATTGCATCGCCCGCAGTGAGCGCCGATAATTCGCGGCTGCGCAGCCACTCGTCCGTCATGTCATGTCCGAAACCATCCTCCCGCCGTTTGCCCTGTCCCCGCTTGACCGCACCCTGGCCCCTGCGCTGCAAGCCAAAATCGATGGCAAGACCAAGCCGCTGGGCGCGCTCGGCCGGCTGGAAAGCCTCGCCGTCCAACTCGGGCTGATCCAGCACAGCCTCGCGCCGCAGATCCGCCAGCCGCACATTCTCGTCTGCGCCGGAGACCATGGCGCGGCCAAGGCCGGCATCTCGGCCTATCCGCAGGAAGTCACCTGGCAGATGGTGGAAAACTTCCTGGCTGGCGGCGCGGCGATCAATGTGCTGGCGCGCCAGGCCAATGCGCAACTGGTCGTCGCCGATGCCGGTGTGGCGCATGACTTTGGCGCTCGTGATGGACTGCTGGATAAAAAAGTCGGCGCTGGCGGCACGGCGAATTATCTCGCAGGCCCGGCGATGAGCGCGGCGCAATGCCGGCAGGCGCTGGCCCATGGCGCCGCCATCGCCCGGCAACTCGCCGCCAGCGGCTGCAACACGCTCGGCTTTGGCGAAATGGGCATCGGCAACACCGCGTCGGCATCCTTGCTCACCCATTGCCTCACCAGCCTGCCGCTGGCCGATGTCATCGGCCGCGGCACCGGGCTGGACGACGCCGGGCTGGAACGCAAGCGTACCTTGCTGCAGCAAGCCTTAAAAGCATGGCCGGAACGGCCACACTTCAGTCACCACCCCTTCCCGGAAGGGGCGGCTGGGAGCGGATGTACACAGGCTGCCTGCGACGAAGCCGCAGCGGGAGAAAATGCCATTAGCATTCTCGCCCGCTGCGGTGGTTTCGAAATCGCCATGCTCACCGGCGCGATGCTGGCCGCGGCACAGGCAGGCATGACGCTGGTCATCGATGGCTTCATCGTCACCAGCGCCTTGCTGGTGGCCTATCGGATCGCGCCGGAAATTCTCGGCTACTGTGTTTTTTCGCACCGCTCGAACGAGGCCGGGCATCGCCTGCAACTCGACTGGCTCCAGGTACAACCGCTGCTCGACCTCGACTTGCGGCTGGGCGAAGGCAGCGGCGCAGCGCTGGCCCTGCCCTTGCTGCGCACCGCCTGCGCCGTGATGAACGAGATGGCGAGCTTTGCCTCGGCTGGCGTCAGCGAAAAATAAACCCCATGCTGCGCCAGGAACTGCTCCGCTTCTTTGCCGCATTGCGCTTTTTCACGCGCCTGCCGGTGCCCGCATGGGTCGGCCACAGCCAGGATCAGCTCGACCACGCGGCGCGCTATTTTCCGTTGATCGGTGTGCTGGTCGGCGCCATCACCGCGCTGGTCACTGCGGCGGCGGCATCAGTGCTGCCGGTTTCGCTGGCGATCGTGCTGGGCATGGCGGCCAGCGTGCTGCTCACCGGCGCATTTCATGAGGACGGTTTCGCCGATGTCTGCGATGGCTTTGGCGGCGGATGGGACAAGGCGCAGGTACTGACCATCATGAAGGATTCGCGCGTCGGCAGTTATGCCGTGGTCGGCGTTGGCCTGCTGCTGCTGGCCAAGTGGAATGCGCTGAATGAAATCGATGCCGCCTTCGACTGGCCGGCGCTCCCGCTGGCGCTGGTCGCCACGCATGCGGCCTCGCGCCTGGCATCGGCCAGCCTGATTTTTGCGCTGGACTATGTGCGCGAAGATGCGACGACCAAGGCCAAGCCGCTCGCCACGCGCATGGCGCGGCATGAGCTGGCCATCGCGGCAGTTTGCGGACTGTCGCCCTGCCTGCTGCTCCCGCTGGCTGAAGCGCTCACCGCGCTGGCGGCAATGGGCATCACGACCTGGCTGCTGGCGCGCTATTTCGTGCGCCGCATCGGCGGCTACACCGGCGACTGCCTCGGCGCGACCCAGCAGCTCGCCGAGCTGGCCTTTTATCTCGGCTTGTTATGCAGCTTTACCTGATCCGCCATCCGCCGCCCGATGTCGCCGCCGGCATTTGCTACGGCGCCACCGACCTGGCGCTGGCCGCGGACCCGCAGGCCAGCGCCGCCGCCATCCATGCGCAACTGCCTGCATCGCTGCCACTGTTCAGCAGCCCGCTGCGGCGCTGCCTGCATCTGGCGCAACGCTTGCCGATGCAACCGGCGATCATCGACCCGCGCCTCGCGGAAATGAATTTTGGCGCCTGGGAAATGCGCGCCTGGACAGACATCGGGCCAGCCGCGCTGGATGCCTGGGCTGCCGACCCGCTGCACTACACGCCGCCCGGCGGCGAATCGGTCAGCGGACTGCGGCAGCGCGTGTTGCATTTCCTCGCCGGACTTGCCAGCCAGCAACACGATGCCGCGGCCTTGGTCACGCATGCCGGTGTAATGAAAGTCATCAGCGGTCACACGCAAAACCTGCCACCGGCGGAGTGGATGCAACTGCGCTTTGCTTATGGCGGCGTGGTGCAGGTCACGCTCTGATGGCGGTAGTAGCTGACAGCGTGTCTCCCCCATGAACCTGTCACTTCGGTTCGCTGTCATGGGTTGAAAATGCATGTTTCATATGTCCAAAACGCTAGCTCTAATGGCATACTCTCATCATGAAATCATCCATGCGTCTTGCAGCCGCTAGCCGGGTTTTCCCTGTTTCCACGATGCAAGCAGGCTTTGCCTTGCGCCAGCGGCCATACCGCCGTCTCGTCAGCGCCAGCGCTTTGCGTCCTTGCGGGAACTTTTCGCCAGCACGATGACTGCCTGCTTTTTCAAGCATGGCTGCCAGATCCGGCTTTACGCTGCCTGGATGGGGGTTTTGGCGGCACTGAATATTTTTGGCTTGGCAACCGCATCTGCAGGCGAAGTCCTGCGCATACTGGCCTGGGATGGCTACGCCGATCCAGAGGTGGTTGCCATTTTCCAGCAGCGCACAGGGGTGAGTGTCGAGGTCACTTATGTCACCTCGGATGATGACTTGTGGAATAAGCTGGCCCGCAACCAGGGCCGCGACTTCGACGTATTCGCGGTCAACACGGCCGAATTGCAGCGCTACATTGATCAAGGCCTGAGCGTTCTGGTAGACATGGCGCACATCGGCAACCGTGCCCGGCAATTGCCCCGCTTCCGCGATTACTCGGCGATCGCCGGCATCGTCCGCGACGGGAAGACCTATGCCGTGCCCTACACCTATTCTGCGATGGGCCTGATCTATAACCGCAAGCTGGTCAAAATTCCTCCCCGCTCGATTGCCGCGCTATGGGCGCCGGAATATCGCGGACGGGTGCTCGCCTACAACACGAGCAACCACAACTTCTCCCTGGCCGGCCTGCGCATGGGCGTAAAAAACACCTTCCGCATGTCGCCAGGCGAATTACATGCGGCAGCCCGCCAACTGGTGGATCTGCGGCGAAATGTGCTGGGCTTCTATACGACGCTGGAAGAATCCGTCGACCTGTTCCAGCGTCATGACATCGCCATCGTTTTCGCCAATTTCGGAACCCAGCAGGTAAAAGCGCTGCGCGATGCCGGTGCGGACATCGGCTATGTCATGCCACGCGAAGGCGCACTGGCCTGGCTGGATTGCTGGGCAGTATCCAGCGGTGCAAACAACAGGCGGTTGGCGGAGCGCTGGATAAATTTCACACTGGAACAGCCGATGAGCGAACGCCTCACGACCCAGCATGGCCTGGCCAACACCGTGACAGTCTTTCCTGACAGCCAGCCCAAGGACAAGGTGATCTGGCTGGAACCCATTGAAAATCCATCCCGCCGCCTGGCCTGGTGGAACCAGGTACTTTCCGGCACGGGCGCCAAGGAGCTATGAGACAGACATGCGCCTGAGCGTCGGTGTCAAATTCGGTTTCTGGCTGGCGCTACTGGGCGCCGTTTTTACGGCGTTGACCGGTTACTACCTTTATGACCGCGGCCGCGCTCTGCTGATCCATACCGCGCAGGAAAAACTGCTGGCCGCCAACCAGGTGCTGAGCCATAACTTCGGCAGGTCATTGACTGACATTGTGGCAGATATTCATTTTGTCGCCATGTTGCCCGAAGTACAACAATTGGCTACCACGCCTGCAGATGCGGCCCTATCGGCAAAACAACGGGCGCAACTCGCCGAAATATTTACCGGCCTGTTGGCGACCCGCAGCCGGTATTCCCAGATAAGGCTGATCGGCAGCGCCGATTTTGGCCGTGAACTGGTGCGGGTAGACCGTGTTGCGAAAGGCAACGGGCAATGGCGCGTGGTCAGCGGCAGCGACCTGCAGGAAAAAAGCCACCAGCCTTACTTTTACGAAACCCTGCGTCTTGCGCCAGGGCAGATCTACGTTTCGCCCATTGGCCTGAACAAGGAGCAAGGTTCGAACTACGGCTTCGGCAAGCCCACCCTGCGCGTCGCTACTCCGGTCTACGCACAAGGCGGCAGCCCATTCGGCATCGTGGTGATTGATGTCAATCTGGGCGATCTGTTCGAGCAGATTCGCACCAGCATGCCAAACGGCCTGGGTGTATTGCTGACCAACCAGCAGGGTGACTACCTGATCCATCCCGAGCCGGCGAAGACTTTTGGTTTCGACCGGGGGCGGCAGTTCCGTATTCAGGATGATCTGCCAGCGGCAATTCCCCTCTTGAAAAACCAAAGCACTCAAGCGGTGTTCGAGGCAGGCGCCCAATCCCTCGGGCAACCCTCGCTGACTGCCCTGGTTCGTGTCTCATTCGACTCCCTTGCAGAGCAGCGCTTTCTCATTCTCGGCCTGTACACCCCGACCGAAAATATCCTGGCGCAAAGCCGGAAAATTGGGTTGGGCATCATTAAATTCACGCTACTGTTCATCGTCATGGCCATGCTGCTGTCGCTGCTCCTGGCGCGTGCGCTCGGCAAACCGCTGAATCAGATGGCGCTCGTAGTCAAACAGCATGCCCTGGGACAGCCGCTGCCGACACTGCCGGTAGCGCGGGATGACGAGATAGGTGATCTGGCGCGGAGTTTCGTCGGCATGACGATGCTGCTTGACCAACAGATGCAGGCACTGCAGGCCGCCGAAGCCAAATTGCACGCCATCCTCGACCATGCGCCGGTTGGCATCTGGCTGACCGATGTGGATGGACGCTACCGTTTCATCAATCAAACGCTCTGCGCTGATCTGGGCATACCGGAAAGCCGCTTTTTGACGACGCCGCGACTGCCTGATCTGCTTGGAGAGAAATCTGCTGCCGCCTGCCAGGCATCCAACCAACAATGCCTGCTGGCGCAGCAGCCCACCCAGTCCCGTGAGACCCTACGCTTCGCCGACGGCAGGCTACATCTGCTGGAGGTCACCAAGGTACAGCTCCCGGACCCGGCCGGCAATATCGTCGGCGTCATAGGCATCGCCATCGACATCACCGAGCGCCAGCGTATGGCAGAGCGCGAGCGGACACGCGGCCAGGTACTCGAGCGGCTGGCCAGCGGAGCGCCCCTCGCCGAGGTGCTGGCAGGCATCGTACACGGGGTAGAGGCGCAGAACCCCACCCTGCGCTGCGCTATTCTGTTGCTGGATCAGGATGGGCGGCATCTGCGCATCGGTGCGGCGCCCAGCTTGCCAACCTTCTGCACTGACGTGCTTGACGGCCTTGCGATTGGCGAAGGGGCCGGTTCTTGCGGCACTGCGGCTTATCGCAACCAGCGCATCATCGTAGCGGATGTCTCGACCCATCCTTTATGGGCGGACTACCGCGAACTGGCGCGAAGATCAGACATTGCCGCCAGCTGGTCGGAACCGATCCGTGCTGCTGATGGCAAGGTACTGGGAACCTTCGCCATCTGTCAGCAGGAGGTAGCCAGCCCAAGCGACAACGACATCCAGCTGATCGAGCAAATGGCCAGCCTGGCAGGTATCGCCATCGAGCGCAGTCGCAGCGCGGACGAACTCAGGCTGGCGGCGCTGGTGTACCAACACAGTTCGGAAGCCATGGCGGTGACCGACGCAGACAATCGCATCATCGCCATCAATCCCGCGTTTACCCGGCTCACCGGCTACGCAGCCGACGAGGTAATCGGCCACAATCCGCGAATACTCAAGTCCGGACACCACGACTCGGCCTTCTACAAAGCAATATGGGCATCGCTGCTGGCAACGGGCCGGTGGCAGGGAGAAATATGGAACCGCCACAAGAATGGCGGGGTTTTTGCCGAGTCCCTCAGCATCAACACCATCTTCACAGCCGACGGTGCGGTATACCGGCGTGTATCCTTGCTCTATGACATCACGGAAAAAAAGCTTTCGGAAGAACTGATTTGGCGACAGGCGAACTTCGATGCCCACACCGGCCTGCCCAATCGGCGCATGTTCCATGACCGCCTCGAGCAGGAAATCAAGAAGGCCAACCGATCCAGTTTGTCCCTGGCGCTGATGTTCATCGACCTGGACCGCTTCAAGGAGGTGAATGACAGCCTCGGCCACGACATGGGTGATATCCTGCTACAGGAAGCGGCGCGCCGCCTGGCCAGTAGTGTGCGGGAATCCGACACGGTAGCCCGGATGGGAGGGGACGAATTCACCGTAATTCTCGGCGAGATCACAGATCCGGATGACGTTGCGCGCATTGCCCAGAATATTTTGCATCGGCTTGGCGAACCCTTTTTTCTGGGCAGTGAAATCGTCTATGTTTCAGCCAGCATCGGCATCACACTCTACCCGGAGGATGGCGCCGGGGTGGATGAACTGGTGAAGAATGCGGATCAGGCAATGTATGCCGCCAAGAACCAGGGCCGTAACCGCTGCAGCTATTTCACGGCCGCCATGCAGGAGGCCACCCAGGCGCGCATGCGCATGACCACAGACCTGCGCAATGCCGTGGCCGAGCACCAGTTCGAGCTGCATTACCAGCCCATTGTAGACCTGAAAAACGGCGCCATTCGCAAAGCTGAAGCCCTGATCCGCTGGCAGCATCCGGTGCGCGGCCTGATCCGGCCTGACGAGTTCATTCCAATCGCTGAAGAAACCGGGCTGATCATCGAAATAGGCAACTGGGTATTTTTCGAGGCAGCCCGCCAGGTAGCTCGCTGGCGCAGCTCATACCACGCGGATTTCCAGGTCAGCGTCAACAAGTCCCCGGTGCAGTTCCGCAGCGCGGAGAGCGGCTATGATGCCTGGTTCGAGCATTTGCGCCAGCTTGGCCTGCCGGGGCAAAGCGTGGTTGTGGAAATTACCGAGGGCCTGCTGCTGGATGCCACAGCCGCGACGAGCGAAAGGCTGCTCCGCTTTCGCGATGCTGGCATGCAGGTCTCGCTTGACGATTTCGGCACCGGCTATTCGTCGCTGGCCTATCTGAAGAAATTCGACATCGACTATCTGAAGATCGATCAGTCCTTCGTCCGTAATCTGGCACCGGAGTCCGAGGACATGGCCATCTGCGAAGCGATGATCGTCATGGCGCACAAGTTGGGAATGACAGTGATCGCAGAAGGCATCGAAACCCCCGAACAACGCGATCTGCTGACTGCCGCCGGCTGCGATTTTGGCCAGGGATACCTGTTCTCCCGACCCGTGCCGGCTGAATCTTTTGCGCGGCTGCTGCATCCGGCGTAACTGGCGCAGCGCCCGCGGATTGCCAGATAGAATTCAAAAATTCAGTACCCCTGCCCCGATTACGGCACAATGCGTATCCATCGGCATCGCGCAGCCAATTTCAGCAATTTTTTCTCAGGAGGGATACACAATGCAGAAAACTTGTCAAAAACCCCCGCTATTACTGGCTATGGTTCTGGCTGGCATGCTTGCCACCGGATCGGCGCATGCCGACAAGCCAGACTGGGTCAGTGGCGGCGGCAAGGAAGGCAAGGGTCAGCACAGGGAAAAATCCGAAAGAACACATGAACAGAACCGTGAAGAGAGACGTGGCGAGCATAAGCGAACTGATGGTTACAACGATCGCAATGACCGCGATGACCGCCGGGGTCACTCCGAAATAAGGATCAACGCCTATTTCAACGATCATCAGCGGGAAATCGCCAATACTTATTATGGTGAACAGTTCCATCGCGGCAACTGCCCACCGGGACTGGCGAAAAAACACAACGGCTGCCTGCCGCCGGGGCAAGCAAAGAAATGGAGACGCGGCTATATCCTGCCACAGGATGTGATCTATTACGATGTGCCGAATAGCGTCATTATCCAGTTGGGTTATCCGCCAGCCGGCCATCGTTATGTTCGTGTGGCTGCGGATATTCTGCTGATTGCGGTCGGCACCGGCATGGTGGTCGACGCGATTGAGGATATCGGCAGGTAAAACAATCGGCTGCCGCCCCAGTTTTACGCCGCGGCTCGGCGACTGTTCCTCCAGTCACTCAGGCTGGCGCAGGCCAGGCCACCGAGGATCAGGGCGAACCCTGTGCTGTCGCTGAGGCTGATTACCTCACCCAGCGTCAGCACAGCGGCCGCATAGCCGACCAGCGGCACCGACAACATGCTCAAGCTGGTCGTGATGGCCGGCAGGGCGCGCGTTACGCTGATCATCGCCCAGAAGCAGAACGCCGTGGCGATGGGGCCGTTGTAGAGCAGGACCCAGCCTAATGGCGCGCCCCAATGGACCATGCCAAGGTCTTCGAAGAAAAGTACAAAAGGCATCAGCGTGAGCGCCGCCACCAGCATTTGCCAGGGCGCCAGCGAAAGCGGCGAGCCGCGCCAGCGATGACCGCGCACTTGCACGATCAGGATGGCCCAGAGCAGCGCGGCAAACAGCAGCAGGCCATTGCCCAGCAGGACTTTCGGGTTATGCCAATCGAATGCGAAAGGATTGAACAACGCGGCAACGCCGCCCAAACCAAGCAGCAGCCCGATCAAGCGCAAACGGGTGAGCCTCTCATCGAGCCACAGCACTGCCAACGGCGTCACCCACAAGGGCGTGGTGTAGGCCAGGATCGCCGAACGGCCGGCAGGCACGTATTGCAGCCCCAGATTGGTCAGCCCCATGAAGGCGGCCATCTGCAGCAAACCCACACCCCAGACCAGCGGCCAGTCTTCGCGGTGGGGCCAGCGCAGCTCGTGACGCAGCGCAGCGACAATGGCCAGCACCACACCGCCCAATAGCAGGCGCAAGTCCGCAAAGGCCAAGGGCGGCAGATAGCGCAGCCCGTATTTCATCACCGGCCAGTTGATGCCCCAGAAAATAATCACCGCGCCCAACAACAGCCATGCGGTGCGCTGGCTGACCATGCCTTCTTGCCTGTTGTGCAACTCCGCCGACATGTGTGGCCTTTCTTGTATTTATCCCTGATATCGCAATGTTTTTCGCTTGGCGCCGTATCGCCATCGCCGACTTTTCGAAGCATTCTTTGCGCATGGCCCAGCGTGCCACATTATCGCCGATGGGCAGATTGGTATAGTGCTGACCTACTCAATTCAAACAGCGGGGAGACCTTATGGATATTCAGCAACGCACAGTGCACACCGCCGGCTTCAACACCTTCTTTCACGAATGCGGCGCGGCCGATGCCCCGCCGGTTCTGCTGCTGCACGGCTCGGGGCCGGGCGCCAACGCCATGTCGAACTGGCAGTTCGCGCTGCCCTTTCTGGGTCAGGGTTATCATTGTTTCGCGCCGGATATCGCCGGTTTTGGCCAAAGTCCGCATCACAATCCGCCGCAGGGCGCGGCCGCCTGGATTGATTGCTGGGTCGGGCAGATGATCGCGTTTCTCGATGCACTCGGTTTGGCGAAAGTGCATCTGGTCGGCAACTCGATGGGCGGCGGCGTGTCCCTGCACCTGATCCAGCGCCACCCAGAGCGCTTTGACAAGGTGGTCTTGATGGGCGCGGTAGGCGCACCGTTCATTGCCACCGAAGGCCTGCGGCGCGGCTGGGGTTACTACACCACCGGCACGCAGGAAGAACTCGCATTTCTGGTGCGCAAGTTTCTCTACAACCCGGAGATTCTCGGCGGCGATGTCGACGCGATTGCGGCCAACCGTTATCAGTTCGTCATGCAGGATGCGGTACGCCGCCAGTTTGAGGCGATGTTTCCCGGCGATACGCAGACGCATATCGATGCCTTTGTGCTGGCGCCGGAGGTGCTGCAAAAAATCCAGCATCCGGTGCTCGCCACCCACGCGCGGGAGGACTTTTTCATTCCGCTGGCCAATTCCTATTACCTGATGGAGCATCTGCCCAACGCGCAACTGCATGTGTTCAGCAAATGCGGGCACTGGATCCAGATCGAGCAGCGCAAGGCCTTCAACAACCTGGTCAAGATATTTTTTGATGGCGACTTAAGTCAGTAGCGCCAGTAGCGAATACTGGCGGCAAGCGGTTTTCTACTCCGGAAGCTCCCACACCCCGCTGGTGATCTTGTCTGCCCACATCAGCGCGGTGATGGTCTTGGCATCGGTAATCTCGGCATCACGCACGGCGAGCAAGGCATCGGCCACGCTTAACTCGACCACTTCCAGGAACTCGCCATGACCGAGTGTGGAACCGACATAGCTCAGGTCTTGCGCCCAGAAAATCTCGATGCGTTCATCCGCATAGCCAATGCAGGGATGCATCACGCCCAGATGCCGCCAGAACCCGGCCTGATAACCGGTCTCCTCGCGCAGCTCGCGCCTGGCCGTATCCAGCGGATGCTCGTTGGGGTCTATCTTGCCGGCGGGCAGTTCGAGGAATACGCTGCGCACCGCATAGCGGAACTGGCGCTCGAACAAGAAATGGCCGTTGTCCAGCATGGCCAGAATCACCACTGCGCCGGGGTGGGCGATCCATTCACGCAGCGCTGAACCGCCATCAGGCAGGCGCACCGTATCGCGCCGGACATGCAACAGCTTGCCATCAAACACCGGCTCGCTGGACAACGTGTGTTCGATCAGCTTTGCATCATCCATGCTGATGGAATGTCAGCGTTACAGGGAACGCAACAGGGCCGCTGTACATACGGACATCACGGCATCGGGGAACAGGCCAAATACGGCTACGGCGATGCCGTTGAACGAAAGCAGCACACGGAAGCCCATCGAGGCGTTAATGGGTGCGTTATCAACCGGCGCATCAAAGTACATCAGCTTGACCACGCGCAGATAATAGAAAGCACCCACCAGCGAGAACATAACGGCCAGGACGGCGACCACCATATGGCCAGCCTTGATGGCCGCAGTCAGCACCGCGAACTTGGCAAAAAAGCCGATGAAGAAGGGGATGCCGGCCATCGACAGCATGAAGACCAGCATCATCGCGGCAAACCACGGGCTGCGCTGATTAAGCCCTTTGAAGTCCTCAAGCTTTTCCGCTTCATGCCCGGCGCGTGAAAGCAGCAAAATCATTGCGAATGAACCCAGCGACATCAGCACATAAGCCACGGTGTAGTACAACGCCGAACTGTACGCATTGACCGCCGTGAAGGGATCAAACGCACTGCCAGCGACGCCGGACATCAAGCCCAGCAGCATGAAACCCATGTGTGAAATGGCGGAATACGCCAGCATGCGCTTGATGTTGGTCTGCGCGATGGCCGCCAGATTACCCAGGCCGATGGACAGCACCGCCATGATCAGCAGCATCTGCTGCCATTCTGCAACCAGGGGGAACAAGGCATACACCAGCAGGCGCAAGGCCATCGCAAACGCCGCCAGCTTGGGCGCCGAGCCGATCAGCATGGTGACTGCCGTCGGGGCGCCGTGATAGACGTCCGGAATCCACATGTGGAACGGCACCACGCCGAGCTTGAACGCCACGCCGGCCACCATGAATACGAGACCGAACACCAGCACGGTTTTATCCGCCTGCCCCTGATTCAACGCCTGGGACACGTCGCCGATATCCAGACTGCCCGTCGCGCCATAAATCATCGACATGCCATACAGCAGCAGCCCGGAGGCCAGCGCACCGAGCACAAAGTATTTCATTGCCGCCTCGGATGCGCGGGACGAGTCGCGGTCAATCGCCACCAATGCATACAGGGCCAGCGACATCAGCTCCAGCCCCAGATACAGGGTTACGAAGTTGGCGGCCGAAATCATCACCATCATGCCCAGCGTGGCATACAGCACCAGCAGATAAAACTCGCCTTTGTCCAGCCCGCGATCGGCCAGATATTGCCGTCCATAGACCAGCGTCATGGCGACGGACAGGTAAGTCAGCAACTTGAGGAAGTCGCCCATCACATCATCGACGACCATGTTGCTCAAGGTCAAGGTGGTCTGCCCGTCGGCAGTGAACACGGTCAATAAGGCGCAGCCGAACAGCGTGAGCAGCGTCAAGGTCGCGGCCACCCAGCGCTGGGTGGCGCCAAAGATCAAATCCGCAAACAGGATGACGCATGACATCGTAAGGAGAAAAATCTCCGCAGCGACGGGGTACAGGTCAGGCATCACGAAATTATTCAGCATGGGTCATCTCGGTTTCGCGTCAAGGTTCGGCATGCGATGCATCCCGTTGTCTCAGAGTTTGCCAGCCGCAACATGCTTCAGCAGGTTATCTACGGAAGCATGCATCAGCTCGGTGAATGGGAAGGGGTACAGTCCCATGGCCAGCACGCAGGCCGCCAGCAGCGCCAGGATGAGAAATTCGCGGCGGCCAATATCCAGCAAATCCGCAACGTGGCTGTTGGCAATCGCACCGAACACCACCCGCTTGTACATCCACAGGGTATAGGCCGCGCCGAGAATCAGTGTCGTGGCAGCCGCCATACCGATCCAGAAGTTGAACTTCACAGCCGCCAGGACCACCATGAACTCGCCGACAAAGCCGGAGGTTGCCGGCAGACCGGCATTGGCCATCGAGAACAGCATGAAGAATGCGGCAAACCTGGGCATGGTGTTGACCACGCCACCATAATCGGCAATCAGGCGCGAATGCATGCGGTCATACATCACGCCGATGCACAGGAACATCGCGGCCGACACAAATCCGTGGGAAATCATCTGCACCAGGGCGCCTTCCATGCCCAGCGAGTTGAAAATGAAGAACCCCAGGGTGACAAATCCCATATGCGAGATTGATGAATAAGCCACCAGCTTCTTCATGTCCACCTGCACCAGCGCGACAAAACCAATGTAAATGACGGCGACCAGCGACAGGGCAATCATCAATGGCGCCAGATAATGGCTGGCATCGGGCGCGATCGGCAGCGAAAACCGCACGAAGCCATACGCGCCGAGCTTGAGCGCAATCGCCGCCAACACCACCGAACCACCCGTAGGCGCTTCGACGTGGGCGTCCGGCAACCAGGTGTGCACCGGCCACATCGGCACCTTGACGGCGAAGGAAACCAGGAATGCGACGAACAGCAGGATTTGCGGCGCCATGTCCAGTTGCAGGTTATGCCAGTCGAGAATGCTGGCGCTGCCACCGGACTGGAGGAACAGCCAGATCAGCGCAACCAGCATGAGCAGCGAGCCAAGCAGCGTGTAGAGGAAAAACTTGATTGCGGCATACACGCGGTTCTGCCCGCCCCAGACGCCGATGATGATGTACATCGGGATCAGCGAGGCTTCGAAGAACACATAAAACAGCACGCCGTCGAGCGCGCTGAAAATGCCGTTCATCAAACCGGACATGACCAAAAAGGCGCCCATGTACTGCGCCTGCTTTTGTTCGATCACTTCCCATCCGGCCAGCACCACCAGCACGGTGATAAAGCTGTTGAGAATGATGAAGGGCATCGAGATGCCATCGACACCGAGAAAATATTGCAGGTTGAAACGGGTTATCCAGGGCGTTTGCTCGACAAACTGCATGCCCGCCTGCGCCGTATCGAACCCGGTGTACAACGGCAAGGTCACCGCCAAACCGGCCAAGGCAACAAACAGTGACAACCAGCGGACCATTCCGCGACGTTCCGCACCCAGCGCAAACACCGGCAGCGCGCCGAGAATGGGAACCCAGACTGCAAGACTCAAGAGATGCGCATTCATGCTGCTATCAGACCCGGTTGAACCAGTAGGTTAAAAATGCAAAGACGCCGAAAATCATGCCAAAGGCGTATTGATAAATATGCCCTGTCTGCAACAAGCGCACGACGCCGGCAAACCAGCCTACGACGCGCGCCGAACCATTCACCAGCAGGCCGTCGATCAGCAGCTGGTCGCCGCCCTTCCACAAGCCACGGCCCAACAGGCGGGCGCCACCGGCGAAGACCACTTCGTTGAATTTGTCAAAGTAGTATTTGTTGTCCAGCAGCGTATACAGCGGCATCGTGGCTTTTTGTATCGCGGCAGGAATATCCGGGCGCTTGAGATAAAAGAACCAGGACAAGACCACGCCACCCATGGCCAGGATGAAGGGCAACCCCGTCAGCCCGTGCAACGCCATGCCCAACGCACCATGAAATTCTTCGGCCAGATGCGCCATCGGCGGATGCCTTGCCGCATCAATGAGGATTGATGAACCAAACCAGTCGCCATACAGCATAGGCTGGATAGTGAAGTAGCCGATGACGACCGATGGAATCGCCAGCAGGACCAGTGGCAGGGTAACAACCCAGGGTGATTCGTGCGGCTTGCCGGATGCATGATGGTCGTCATGCCCATGGTGCGCATCATGCGGCAGTTGGTCGTAGCGCTCTGCGCCATGAAAAACCAGGAAGTACATGCGGAAAGAATAAAACGCGGTCACAAACACACCGGCGATGACGGCGAAATACGCAAAACCGGAACCCCACAAATGCGATGCCTGAACGGCTTCGATAATCGAATCTTTCGAATAGAAGCCCGACAGGAACGGCAAGCCGATCAAGGCCAGCGAACCCAGCAATGAGGTAATCCAGGTAATCGGCATGTACTTGCGCAAGCCACCCATGTAACGGATGTCCTGGTTATGATGGCAGCCGATGATGACCGAGCCTGCGCCAAGGAACAGCAAGGCCTTGAAGAAGGCATGCGTCATCAGATGGAACACGGCGATCGGGTAGGCGGAAACACCCAGCGCAACCGTCATGTAACCGAGTTGGGACAGCGTTGAATACGCCACGACGCGCTTGATGTCGTTCTGGATGATGCCCAGGAAGCCCATGAACAGGGCAGTGATCGCGCCTATCACCAGGACAAATGACAAGGCCGTATCGGACAACTCAAATAAGGGCGACATGCGGGTGACCATGAAAATGCCTGCCGTGACCATCGTCGCCGCGTGAATCAGGGCGGAAATCGGCGTCGGGCCTTCCATCGAGTCCGGCAGCCAGACGTGCAGCGGCACTTGCGCCGACTTGCCCATCGCGCCAATGAACAGGCAGATGCAGATGGCAGTCATCAGCGGCCAGCCAGTAACTGTTTCGGTGATGGCGGCCAGCTCATTGCGCTTGGCAAACACTTCGGCGTAATCCAGGCTGCCGGCATAGGCCGCGATCAAGGCGATGCCGAGCAGAAAACCAAAGTCGCCGACACGGTTCACCAGAAATGCCTTGAGGTTGGCGTAAATCGCCGTCGGCCGCGTGTACCAGAAGCCGATCAGCAGATAGGAAACCAGCCCCACGGCCTCCCAGCCAAAAAAGAGCTGCACGAAGTTGTTGCTCATCACCAGCATCAACATCGAAAAGGTAAACAGCGAGATGTAGCTGAAGAAACGCTGGTAGCCGGGATCGTCCGCCATGTAGCCGATGGTGTAGATGTGCACCATCAGCGACACAAAGTTGACCACCAGCATCATCATCACGGTCAGCGGATCGATCAGGAAGCCGATTTGCAGCTTCAGCCCGCCGGATTCAAGCCAGGTGTATAGCGCGCCATTGAAATGATGGCCGGCCTGCACATCCTGATAAATCAGCACCGAAGCAGTCAGCGCAATGGCCACCCCCAGAATGGTGACGGTATGCGCGCCCGCACGGCCAAGCAGTTTGCCGAACAGTCCGGCCAGGATGGCGCCCGCCAAAGGGGCAAGCGGAACCAGCAGGTAGAGTGACTTCATATCCATGTGCCTCAGCCCTTCAAAGTATCGAGATCATCGACATGGATCGAAGACAGGTTACGGAACAACACGACCAGGATGGCCAGGCCGATGCCTGATTCAGCCGCCGCGACGACGAGAATGAAGAACACGAACAACTGGCCGGAGAGATCGTTCAGGTAATGTGAAAAAGCGATGAAATTGAGATTCACCGCCAGCAACATCAATTCAATGGCCATCAACAGCACGATGAGATTCTTGCGGTTAAGAAAGATGCCGACAATGCTGATGGCGAACAGGATCGCCGCCAGCGTCAGATAGTGGGCCAGTGAAATCATGCCGTTCCCCCGTTCCTGGGTTCGACCTCGGGGGATTGGGCCTCCGAGGCCATGTTGACCAGCCGCACACGGTCACCACGCTTGACCGCGACCTGCTCTGGCGGGCGCATGCCCTTGGTGTCCTTGCGGCGGCGCAAGGTCAGCATGACAGCTGCGATGATAGCGACCAACAAAATGACCGAAGCCAGTTCAAACGGATAAACGTAATCGGTAAACAGCACCCGCGCCAGTGCCTTGGTGTTGCTGTAGCCCGCAGGACTTTCGTGCGCCGGCAAGCTTTCCAGGCTGAAATACTTGCCGGTGAGCACCGTGACCATTTCGCCCGCCATCAGCAAACCGACTGTCGCGGCCAATGGCAGGTTGGCCCAGAAGCCCTGCCGCATGCGTTCGATGTTGATGTCGAGCATCATCACCACGAACAGGAACAGCACCATCACTGCGCCCACATACACCATGATCAGCGCGATGGCGAGGAACTCGGCCTGCAACAGCAGCCACAACCCGGACATGTTGAAGAACGCCAGCACCAGGAACAGCACCGCATGCACCGGGTTGCGCGCGGTGATGACACGCAATGCGGCAAACAGCATCACGGCGGAGAATAAATAAAACAGAAAGGTCTTGAATTCCATAGTTTTTAACGGAAGCGTGCGTCCTGTGCGCGGTCAGCGGCGAGCGTCTCTTCATAGCGGTCGCCAACGGCCAGCAGCATCTGCTTGGTGTAGTAAAGGTCGCCACGTTGTTCGCCGTGGTATTCAAAAATCCGCGTCTCGACAATCGCATCGACCGGGCAGGCCTCTTCGCAAAAGCCGCAGAAAATGCACTTGACCAGATCGATGTCGTAGCGCGTGGTGCGCCGCGAGGTTTGCCCATTCGCGTCCTCACGCTGTTCGGACTCGATGGTGATGGCCAGCGCCGGGCACACCGCCTCGCACAGCTTGCAAGCGATGCAGCGCTCTTCGCCATTCGGATAGCGGCGCAAGGCATGCAGGCCGCGGAAGCGGTTGCTCTGCGGGGTTTTTTCTTCCGGGAAGCGCACGGTGATCTTGCGCGCAAACATGTAGCGGCCGGTCACCGCCATGCCCTTGAACAACTCTTTGAGAAACAGACTACCGATGAAATCCTTGGCGCCCATGGCAAACTCCCGATCCTATTTCCAGAGTGTGAGTGGCGACATCATCCAGACGCCAACCACCAGAATCCAGACCAACGTCAGTGGAACGAACACCTTCCAGCCCAAGCGCATGATCTGGTCATAGCGGTAGCGGGGAAAGGTCGCGCGTATCCACAGGAAGAAAAACAATCCAGCGGTGATTTTCAGCGCCAGCCAGAAAAACCCATCCGGCAAAAAGCCCACCGGCGAGAGCCAGCCGCCGAGGAAAAACACCGACACCATGGCTGCCACCAGAATCATGTTGGCATATTCGGCAAGGAAGAACAGCGCAAACGACATGCCGGAATATTCGACCATGTGGCCGGCGACGATTTCCGATTCACCCTCCACCACGTCGAACGGCGCGCGGTTGAGTTCCGCCACGCCGGAAATCAGATACACCGCGAACACCGGCAGCAGGGGCAGCCAGTTCCATGACAGGAACCCGGCGCCCATCGAGGCGAAGTAACCTTTGCCCTGGCCATGAATGATATCGGACAGGTTCAGGCTGCCGGAAACCATCAATACGCTGATCAGCGCGAGGCCCATCGCCACTTCGTAGGAAATCATCTGCGCCGAAGAACGCATCGCGCCAAGAAAGGCATATTTCGAATTCGACGCCCAACCAGCGATAATGATGCCGTAAACGCCGACCGAACCGACCGCCAGCAGATACAGCACGCCGGCATCGATATTCGCCAGCACCCAGCCATCGGCAAATGGAATCACCGCCCACAACGCGAGCGAAGGCGCGATCGCCATCACCGGCCCGACAAAGAATAATTTTTTGTCGGCCGCCGTCGGGGTAATGACTTCCTTGAACAGCAATTTCAGGCCGTCGGCCATCGGTTGCAGCAGCCCCCACGGGCCCACGCGGTTCGGCCCCATGCGGACATGCATCCAGCCGAGCACCTTGCGCTCGAAATAGGTCAGGTAAGCCACGCACAGCATCAGCGGCGCGACAATCAGGACAATTTTCAGCAGCGTCCACAGCGGCAAAAACAGCGGGCCGAGAAAATCCTGCACAGGCATCAAGAACTCGTTCATCCTGCCTTCTCCACGGTCAGCTCGGAGAATAGGCCACCGACATCAACTGTGGCCGGATGCGCGGCAGCAATGCGCACCACATCGTCCGGCAGTGCGGTGTCGAGTTCGGCGTGCAGAGAGGCATTAGAACCATTTGCCGCCGTATCACCAGCGCCGACTTTTACAAGACCGCCATCCACAAGGCCTACCCGCGCCAGCGTCGCGGCATTCATCCGCGCTGTCGGCATCCGCGCATCATGGCTATTCTGCAGGGCTGGCGCATGACGGGCCAGCAGGTCGGCGAAATGGATCGGCACATCGGCCAACCGTTGCAGGCCAGTCGCGGCTGATGTCAGATTCAGCGCAATACCGCTGATGCCGTTATCCAGCCCGGCCACGAAATCCGGCGCTTTCCCGCTACCGAAAACTTCCGCACGGACATCTTCGCTGCTGGTGTAATCAAATCCGGCGACATCACACAGGTTGGCCAACACACGCAACACCTTCCATGCCGGACGGGTTTCACCCAGCGGTTTGACGACTGCATAAAAACTCTGCACGCGGCCTTCACAATTCACAAAGGTGCCCGAGGTTTCGGTAAATGGCGAAACCGGCAGCAGCACATCGGCATATTCCAGCGCCGCCGGCGACTTGAACGGGCTCAGCACAATCACGCTGGCCGCCTGGCGCAATGCCGCCAGCGCCTGTGCGCCATCGGCGCAATCCAGCTCCGGCTCGACGCCCAGCACGACATACGCCTTGCGCGGGCTGCTCAGCAGCGTCGCCGCATTGAGCGCAGCCCCGCCTGCCTGCGGCACGGCTTTGGCCGCATACGCGCCGAGACTGTTCGCCGCCTCGCCGAAGAAACCCAGTTTGGCGCCCAGCACCGTAGCCAGTTGATTGGCCAGCGCATGCAGCGTGGCAGCCTGCGGATGTTGCTGCGCAAAGTTGCCGAGGAAAATGCCTGCGTTGCGCCCAGGCAGCAAACTCTGCGCAACGGCTTGCGCTTCAGGCGACACGCTCACGGCAGCCACTGCGACATCCGCCGCAACGCCATTCTGCTCGCTGACCGCCTTGACCACCTGCGCCAGCAAATTCGGCAGTTGCGCCGGCGCGGCAATCGCCCGTGCGCTGAAGGCAATCAATGCATCATCATCAACACTGTGCAGCAGGCTGATCTTCGCCCCGCGCTTGGCCGATTGGCGCAAGCGTTGCGCGATCAGCGGATGATCTTTCCTGATGAACGAACCGATGACCAGTACGCTGTCCAGCTTCGCCAATTCGGCAATGCGCATGCCCAGCCACGGCGCGCCCTGACGTTTCCCATCCGCCGAGAAATCGCTGTGCCGCAGGCGCGTATCCAGATTCTCGCACCCCAGGCCGCGCAACAATTTTTGCGCCAGATACAGCTCCTCCAGCGTGGCATGCGGGCTGAGCAGGCCGCCGATGGCTGCGCCACCCTGTGTCGCGGCCACGTCACGCAAGGCATGGGAAGCGTAATCGAGCGCTACATTCCATTCGACTTCGCGCCACACGCCATCCTGCTTGACCATCGGCCGCGTCAGGCGCTCGGACGAATTCAGCGCTTCATAAGAGAAACGATCCTTGTCGGACAGCCAGCATTCGTTGATGTCTTCGTTTTCAAACGGCAACACGCGCATCACGCGGTCATGCTTGGTCTGCACAATCAGGTTGCTGCCCAGACTGTCGTGCGGGCTGACCGACTTGCGCCGCGACAACTCCCAGGTGCGCGCCGAAAAGCGGAATGGCTTGGAGGTCAGCGCACCGACCGGGCAAATGTCGATGATATTGCCGGAGAGTTCCGAATCCACGGTCTTTTCGACAAAGGGCATGACTTCGGCAAATTCACCGCGAAAGGCCTGGCCCAGTTCCATGACGCCGGCGATTTCCTGCGTGAAGCGGATGCAGCGCGTGCAATTGATGCACCGGGTCATGTCCGTCGTCACCAGCGGTCCCAGATCCTTGTCGGGCACCACGCGCTTTTCTTCCTGATAGTGCGACGCCGAATCACCATAGCCGACCGCCAGATCCTGCAACTGGCATTCGCCACCCTGATCGCAAATCGGGCAATCCAGCGGATGGTTGATGAGCAGGAATTCCATCACCCCTTGCTGCGCTGACACTGCCTGCGCCGAATGCGTAAACACCTTCATGCCATTGGTCACCGGCGTGGCGCAGGCCGGCACCGGCTTGGGCGCCTTTTCCACCTGCACCAGGCACATCCGGCAATTGGCCGCAATCGACAATTTCTTGTGGTAGCAAAAATGCGGGATATAGGCGCCGACCTGATTCGCCGCATCCATGATGGTGCCGCCCGGTTCGACTTGCAGCGCCTTGCCGTCGATCTCGATATCGATCACTGCGCGCCCTCCCTACGGAAAAAGCCGCTGCCGACCGCCTGCACCGCCGGATCGACCAGGCACTTGCCATGTGCGATGTGATATTCGAATTCGCTGCGGAAATGCTTGATGAAACTGCGCACCGGCAAGGAAGCCGCATCGCCCAGCGCGCAAATGGTGCGGCCCATGATGTTATCGGTCACGCGATTCAGCAAATCCAGATCCTCCGCCCGCCCCTGACCATGCTCGATGCGATGCACCACACGATACAGCCAGCCGGTACCTTCACGGCAGGGTGTGCATTGGCCACAGGATTCTTCAAAATAAAAATACGACAGCCGCTCCAGCGCCTTGACCATGCAGGTTGTCTCATCCATCACGATCACCGCACCCGAACCCAGCATCGAGCCGGCCTTGGCAATGCCGTCATAGTCCATCGTGGTTTCCATCATCACCTCGGCGGGCAATACGGGCGCAGATGAGCCACCCGGGATGACCGCCTTGAGCTTGCGTCCACCGCGCATGCCACCCGCCATTTCAAGCAACTTGGCAAATGGGGTGCCCAGCGGAATTTCGTAATTACCGGGACGATTCACATGGCCGGAAACCGAAAACAGCTTGGTGCCGCCGTTGTTGGGTTTGCCCAGCGCCAGGAACGCATCGCCGCCCATGCCGAGGATGAAGGGAATCGCCGCAAAGGTTTCGGTGTTGTTGATGGTGGTCGGCTTGCCATACAAGCCATAGCTTGCCGGAAACGGGGGCTTGAAGCGCGGTTGGCCTTTCTTGCCTTCCAGCGAATCGAGCAATGCCGTTTCCTCGCCGCAGATGTAGGCGCCGAAACCATGATGCGCAAACAGCTCGAAGCTGAATTCCGAGCCACAGATGCCCTGCCCCAGATAACCCGCAGCGCGCGCCTCATCCAAGGCCTCTTCAAAGCGCTCGTAGATCGAGAAAATCTCGCCGTGGATATAGTTGTAACCACGGCTGGCGCCCATCGCATAGCCGGCGATGATCATGCCTTCAATCACCGCATGCGGATCAAACCTGAGCAAGTCGCGATCCTTGAATGTACCCGGCTCGCCTTCGTCGGAATTGCACACGACATATTTGTCGCCAGGGAAAGAACGCGGCATGAAGCTCCACTTGAGGCCAGTCGGGAAGCCTGCACCGCCACGTCCGCGCAATACGGATTTCTTGATTTCGCCGATCAAGTCATCCTGCGAAATTTTTTCGTCCAGGATGCGCTTGAGCTGTTTATAACCACCACGCGCTGCGTAATCCTTCAAGCGCCAGCCGGCATCACCCCCGGACCAGCCTGTCGACAACACCGGATTGATTGCCTCGATCAGCGCCATATCACTTGCACTCCGCCAGCAGGGAATCGATTTGTTCCGGCAACATGAAGCTGCACATGCGCTTGTTGTTCACCAGCATCACCGGCGCATCGCCGCAAGCGCCCATGCACTCGCCTTCTTTCAAGGTAAAGCGCCCATCGGCCGTGGTCTGGTTGAACCCGACCGCCAGCTTTTGTTTCAGGTAATCCGCCGCATGCACGCCACCCGACAGCGCACAGGGCAGATTGGTGCACACCGTCAGCGTGTATTTGCCGACCGGCTCCAGGTGATACATGGTGTAAAAGCTGGCTACTTCGTAAGCCGCAATCGGCGGCATGCCCAGATAGTTGGCGACAAACTCGATGGTCTCGCGCGCCAGCCAGGATTTTTCATCCTGGGCAATCGCCAGCGCCGCCATCACCGCAGACTGTTTCTGGCCGGCGGGGTATTTCGCAATTTCACGATCAATCTTCTGCAGGGATTCAGCGCTCAACATATCCGTTCCGTTATCCATTCGACAGGCTTATCGATCCGTGTCACCGAGCACCAGGTCAATAGTGCCGATAATGGCCGTCACATCGGCAATCATGTGCCCCTTCATCATTTCATTCACCGCGGCCAAATGCGGGAAGCCTGGCGAGCGCATTTTCAGCCGATAGGGCTTGTTGGCGCCATCGGACACGGCCCACACGCCAAACTCGCCTTTGGGGTGCTCAACCGCCGCATACACTTCACCGGCCGGCACATGCATGCCCTCGGTAAACAGCTTGAAGTGATGGATCAGCTCTTCCATGTTCGCCTTCATGTGCTCACGTGACGGCGGCGCCACCTTATGGTTATCGGTAATCACCGGCCCGGGATTCGCACGCAACCACGTGATGCATTGGCGCACGATCTTGTTCGACTGGCGCATTTCTTCCATACGCACCAGATAACGGTCGTAGGAATCGCCATTGACGCCCACCGGAATATCGAATTCCATGCGGTCATAAACCGCATAGGGTTGCTTCCTGCGCAAATCCCATTCGATGCCCGAACCGCGCAGCATCGGACCGGTACACCCCAGCTGCAAAGCACGCTCGGGACTGACCACCCCGATCCCCACGGTACGCTGCTTCCAGATGCGGTTGTCGGTCAGCAAGGTTTCGTATTCGTCGAGATAGGCCGGGAAGCGTTGCGTGAAGTCTTCCAGAAAATCCAGCAACGAGCCTTGCCGCGCTTCATTCAGGCGGCGGATTTCATCGGCCGACTTGAAGCGGCTGGCTTCGTGTTGCGGCATGCGCTCCGGCAAATCGCGATAGACACCGCCCGGACGATAATAGGCGGCATGCATGCGCGCGCCGGAAATCGCCTCATACACGTCCATCAAGTCTTCGCGCTCACGGAAGGCATACAGCATCACGGCCATGGCGCCGATATCCAGCCCATGTGAACCGACATTCATCAAGTGGTTGAGGATGCGCGTCACCTCATCCATCATCACGCGGATGTATTGCGCACGCAACGGCGCCTCGATACCCAGCAGGCGCTCGATGGCCATGCAGTAGGCGTGCTCGTTGCACATCATCGATACGTAATCCAGCCGGTCCATATAGGGCACCGACTGTATCCAGGTGCGTGTCTCGGCGAGTTTTTCAGTTGCCCGGTGCAACAGGCCGATATGCGGATCGGCGCGCACCACGACTTCGCCATCCAGCTCAAGCACCAGGCGCAATACGCCATGCGCCGCAGGATGCTGCGGGCCAAAGTTGATGGTGTAATTCTTGATTTCAGCCACGGCCAGCACCCCTGCCATATTGCTCTTCGCGCACGATACGCGGCGTGACTTCGCGCGGCTCTATCGTCACCGGCTGATAAACCACCCGTTTCAGTTCGGCGTCGTAGCGCATCTCGACATGCCCGGAAACCGGAAAATCCTTGCGGAAGGGATGGCCAACAAAACCATAGTCGGTCAGGATGCGGCGCAAATCGGTATGGCCATCGAAATGGATGCCGTAAAGGTCGAAGGCTTCACGCTCATACCAGTTGGCGCAATTCCATAGGTCGGTAACCGAAGCGATCACGGGGAACTCATCGTCCGGTGCAAAAACCCTGACCCGCAAGCGCCAGTTATGTGTCACCGATGACAACTGGCTGGTCACGGCAAACCGTTTGCCTGCGTAGCCATGAAATTCAGAGTAATCGATGCCGCCAAGGTCGATCAGTTGTTCAAAACGCAATGCAGGGTCATCGCGCAATTGCTGCATGACCGCCAGATAGTGTGCGGCGGGAACCTCCAGTGTGACCTCATCAAAAGCGACCGTTATCCCGCTGATGCGGTCACCAGGTATTTCCTTGAGCGAGGTGCAGAGGCGTTCCAGTTTTTGGTTCATGCGTGGTCTTTAATCTTGATAGCCAATTAGCGAGCGATAGTGTTGGTACGTCTGATCTTGTTCTGCAATTGGATGATGCCGTAGAGCAAGGCCTCTGCCGTTGGCGGACAGCCCGGTACATAGATATCCACCGGCACGATACGGTCGCAACCGCGCACGACCGAATAAGAATAATGATAGTAGCCGCCGCCATTGGCGCAGGAACCCATGGAAATCACCCAGCGTGGCTCGGCCATCTGGTCATACACCTTGCGCAAGGCCGGCGCCATCTTGTTGGTCAGGGTGCCGGCCACGATCATGACATCCGACTGGCGCGGGCTGGGGCGGAAGAAAATGCCGAAGCGGTCGAGGTCATAACGCGAACAGCCGGCATGCATCATTTCCACCGCGCAGCAGGCCAGGCCGAAACTCATCGGCCACATCGAGCCGGTACGCGCCCAGTTGACCAGCTTATCCACCGAGGTAGTGACAAATCCTTCCTGCAGAACGCCTTCAATGCCCATGTCGTCCCTTACTCCCAGTCCAGCGCGCCCTTGGCCCACGCATAGACGTAGCCAACAACGAGAATCCCGATAAACACAAACATCTCAACGAAACCGAACAGCCGCACGGCTTCGGTACTGACAATTTCCTTGAAAATCGAGGCCCACGGAAACAGGAACGCGATTTCCAGGTCGAACAGGATAAAGAGAATCGCAATCAGGTAGTAGCGCACATCGAACTTCATGCGCGCATCTTCGAAAGGTTCGAAACCGCATTCGAAGGGCGAGAGTTTTTCGCTATCGGGATGATTTGGCGCAATCAGCCAGCCCATCAGCATCGGCGCACAACCAAACGCGATGCCGACCAGAATGAAAAGCAGAACGGGAAAGTAATTTTCCAACATGTCAGGGCGATGCCGTGTCACTCGCTATCATTGATCAACCACCCCTGAATGCATTGGATGGACCGGATTGCTGCCGTAAATATACGTAAAACAAAATCTGGTGCCGACGGCGAGACTCGAACTCGCACAGCTTTCGCCACTACCCCCTCAAGATAGCGTGTCTACCAATTTCACCACGTCGGCATTGCATTGCAACAATCAGACAAAATTATATCGCAACCACTCACTGTCTCTTACATCACAGCATGAATATCGCCTAACGTTCATGGTCAGGAAGCCCACCCACTAATGATGAAACACGCGAAAAGCGGTAAATAGAGACCCGCCCCTCCCATCCTCCCCTCGCGGGGAGGCTTCTTTCTGGCTCGCTTCGCTCGGTTATTACACAGCGCGCGTGCCCAAGTATTTCACGCTAATCACCCGGTGATTATTGCGGAATATTTTTTACCTTTGAATCGGGCGCGGCCGGCGCCTGCGCAGGCGCCGCT